>CAYUBZ010000013.1:5233-19250 GCA_964443205.1 uncultured Hyphomicrobium sp.
CGCCCCGGGCGACCCATCGATGACGGCACTCAACCCCGAGCAGGCATGGGCGGTCGTGCTTTACGACGAACGCGTGCTGGTACCGTACCTGGCCGTATTGATGGTGCTCGCCTGGAATGTGCTGGAGCGCTATCGGCGCGGACGCACCTGGTAAGGGGGTGCTTGACGTCGTTGGGATGCAAGAGACCCTTCTAGGCAGCGATCCGGTGCCTACGTCTCTGGCGGCGTCGGCTGGCGCGGCGGCCCCATCAGGATCGGCTGGAACAGCACGGCGGCTGCGAGCGTGGTGAGCAAGGAGAGGCTTAGAAGCTCGCCCATGCTCGACGTTCCCGGGTGGTTGGAGAACCACAAGCTGCCGAAGGCCGCCGCCGTCGTCATGGCGCTGAACATCACCGCGCGCGTCAGCGAGGAGGCGAGCAGGTGCGTCACGCCGTTGCGCCAGGCAAGCACGTAGTAGATTTTGAAAGCCACGCCCACGCCCAAGAGCAGCGGCAGGGCAATGATGTTGGCGAAATTCAAGGGCAGCCCCACCAAGACCGTCAGCTCCATCGTCACGACCCCGGCCAAGAGCAGCGGCACCAGCGTCACCAGCACATCGCTCACGCGCCGAAGCACGAGGAAGAGGATCAGCGTGATGGAGACGAGAGCAAGACCGCCCGCCTCGAGAAAGGCGCGTACGACGGCGTCGGCCGATTCCTGGATGAGAATGGGATCGCCCGTTGCCTCGGGAGCCAGCGCCAATACGGCGGAAACGAAGCGCTTCAGCGTCTTATTGTCGTTGGGATCGCCCTTGGGCGCCACCTCGACGCGCGCTCTTCCGTCCGCCGTCAGCCAGTCGCGCTTAAGATCCTGCGGCAGCGTAGCGATGGAGACGGGCTCGGGTTTGAGCGCGCTGCGGATCTCATTGAGATGGGTATCGAGGCCTGCCATCAGCTCTTGCCCGATGGCAAGCCGGCGGCTGGGCGCGACGACGGCAAGGCCCGCGAGCGCGGTTGCCACGCGCAAGGCGAGGGCAGCCGGCTCTCCGCTTCCGCGTGCCTCGATAAACGCATCGCTGGCTTCGGTGAGGGCTTGAACGGTCTCCTCGTCGCTCGGGTGGGGTTTCGTCTCGGAAGGATCGAGCGTCAGGCCGAGCAGGCTTGCGGCATCGGCAATGGTGGCAAGCTTTTCGTCCTGATCTTCCGGAACGAAGCTCTTAAGCGTCACCGTGCGGGCGACCTCCGGCAACCGGTCGAGGCGACGCGCAAGCGCGGTTGCCTCCGTCAGCGAGGGCACGAGAACATCGATGGTATTGGGCGACGTCGCCGGATCCTTCATCAGGTCCAGCATGGTCGCAACCGACTCGACCTTGGCGCTGCGCAAGTTGAGCGGGTTGAAATCGAACTTCAAATGCTGCAGCAGCGGAAGTCCCGCGGCGACCGCAAGACCGGTCACGACCAGGACGGCGCGCCGGTGGCGCGCGAGAAAAAGGTCGACAGGCACGAGCCTGCGATATCCGACCTCGCGCGCCTCGCCCGGCGGCTTCAAGATCATCAAGAGGGCGGGAAGCAGCGTGATGCTGGTCACGAACGCGATCAGCATGCCGGTGCCGGCGATGAGGCCGAGCTCGGAAACACCGCGGTAGTCGGTCGGCACGAACGCGTAGAAGCCGGCTGCGGTGGCGGCCGCAGCGAGAGCCAACGGCATGGCGACCCCGGCCGCGGCGGACGTGAGCGCCGCGCCAAGATCGTTGTTGATGTGCCGCTCCTGGCGATAGCGCACTGAGAATTGAATGCCGAAGTCGACGCCGATGCCCACGAAGAGCACCGCGAAGGCCACCGATATGAGGTTCAGCGCGCCGACCATCGCGAGGCCGACCGCCGCCGTCATGGTGAGCCCAACGATAAGGCTCAAGATCACGGCAAGGATGATCCGGCCGGAGCGCAACGCGAGCCACAGGATCAGGATCACCGCAGCGATCGTCAGTGTGCCGTTGAGCAACGCACCGTCGGCGACAGTGGAGAACTCCTCATCCGCCATCGGCACCGGCCCTGTAAGGCGCACCGAGACGCCGCGGTCGGGGACGAGAGCGAGGCTTTTCGCGGTGGCGCGGATGACGTCGGTGGCAGCGGCGCCGGGCTCGAGTGCACCATAGTCGAGGATCGGCTTGACGACGATGAAGCGTCGCAGCTCCTGCGCCGTCGGCGCCTCGCCTGTCATCAGCTCGCTCCACGAGAAAGCGGCCTTGCGGTCGGCAAGGAGAGCTTCGAGCGTAGCGGCGATCCTCGTCAGCGGCTTGGCGAACTCGGAGAACTCGATGCGGCCGGCCTGCACGCCCTGGGGAATGAAGGACAACGCGCGGGCGAAGCCGCGCAAGGTCGGATCGGCAGCCAGCGTGGCAAGGAACGGCTGCGCCCTAATGAGCCGCTCCGTCGTCTGGGTTACCTCCTGGGTGGGGAGGAACAGCAGGCCGTTCCGCTCAAAGAAAGGGCCGGCATCGGACTGGCGCACCGATTGGATGTGCTCGGGTCTGTTTGCGAGCGCCTGTGCGAGCGCTCGCGAGGCGCCGTCGGCGAGCTCGGGCGTGGCCCCGTCCAGCACGATGACGATGGTATCTGACTGTTGCGGAAATGCCGCATCGAACTGGATTTCTCGCTGGCGCCAGGGCAGTCGCGACGAGATGAGTTGGCCCGTGTCGGTGCTGATTGCGAAATTCTCGCGGGCGTAGTCTGCGGCCCCCACCGTGGCGATTGCGGCAACGACGACGACAAGCCAGGAGAAGCGGCAGCAGGTCCTTACAATGTTTACGATAACCGCATTTAGCATCTGCGAGCCGTCTTTTGGGCTATAGGGCGGGGTCGAGTGGAGGCCCCGTTTGAGAATGGGCGCGCCGCACCGCCTTCCGATTTTGCGGTCGCGAACGTGTAAGGTGGTTCGCAGCAGATCTCGATCATGGCCGGGTGAAAGAGTTAAATCTGAGCATTGTCAGCTATAGTACCTGCCACCGGGGGCGAGATCGGTCATAATGCTGCACTATTCATGCCCGTTGTGCGGGTCGACGCGTGGGCCGCGGCCTACCGTACGCGGGCCGGGGGTCGAGATGGGACGTAGCCCATGAAGGTCATACTGGCGCAACCCCGCGGTTACTGTGCGGGAGTGGTGCGTGCCATCGATATCGTGGAACGGGCGCTCGAGAGATACGGAGCGCCGGTCTACGTGCGCCATGAGATCGTGCACAACCGTCACGTCGTCGAAAGCCTCAAGACCAAGGGCGCGCGCTTCGTCGAAGATTTGTCAGAGGTGCCCCAGGGCGCCATCACCATCTTCAGTGCGCATGGGGTATCGCGAGCCGTCGAGGACGACGCGCAAACCCGCGGGCTCTCGGTGCTAGATGCCACCTGCCCTCTCGTTGCGAAGGTTCATAAGGAGGGCCAGCGTTACGTCGACCACGCTCGCACAGTGATCTTGATCGGTCATGCTGGTCATCCGGAAGTCGAAGGCACCATCGGTCAGCTCAACGGACCTGTCCATCTTGTGCAAGACCAGGCCGACGTGGCGGCACTCGAAATCCCGACCGATACCCCGGTGGCCTACATCACCCAGACGACGCTCAGCGTCGACGACACCCGTTCGACCATTATGGCGATCAAGGAGCGGTTCACCAATGTCGTGGGTCCCGACACTCGAGATATCTGCTATGCCACGCAGAACCGCCAGACGGCCGTGCGCGAGCTGAGCAAGTTGGTCGACCTCATACTTGTTGTCGGCGCAAGCAACAGCTCCAACTCCAATCGTCTGCGCGAGATCGGGGCCGAGGCAGGAATTCCCAGCCACCTCGTGGCCGATGGCAGCGAGCTCGATCCGGCATGGTTTGCCGGTGTAACGACAATAGGTATAACGGCGGGCGCATCGGCGCCGGAGGTCCTGGTCAATGACGTGATCAAGGCGCTTCGCGCCTTCGGTCCCGTCGAGGTCGAGGCGCTGGCGGGCGTCGAGGAGAGTGTCGAGTTCCGCCTGCCGAGCGACCTCGCCGATGCTTGACCGGCGCTGCGCCGGCTCACGCGCAACACACGAATAAGGAGCCCCGGTGGGTATTCCGCTAAATCAGGTTCTCTCGATCGGTGGCTACATTATCGGCCAGCACCTCAGGGGGCGCCGGCGCTACCCTCTTGTGTTGATGCTCGAGCCGCTCTTTCGCTGCAACCTTGCATGTGCCGGCTGCGGCAAGATCGACTATCCGGAAAAGATCCTGAACCAGCGGCTGTCGGTCGACGACTGCCTGGGCGCGATCGACGAGTGCGGCGCGCCGGTGGTCGTTCTCGCCGGAGGCGAACCCCTGCTCCACAAGGAGCTCCCTCAGATCGTCGAAGGTGCGCTCGCCAAGGGCAAGTTCGTGACCGTCTGCACCAACGCGCTGCTCATGGACAAGAAGCTCGATCAGTACCGGCCGCACAGCCGCTTCAACTGGTCGGTGCACCTCGATGGCGACGAGGAGATGCACGACAAGTCCGTGTGCCAGAAGGGCGTCTACCCCCGCGCGATCGCGGCGATAAAGAATGCGAAGGCGAAGGGCTTTCGCGTCAACATCAACTGCACGCTCTTTAGTGACGCGCAGGCGGGGCGCGTCGCCCGCTTCTTCGACACCGTCAAGGCGCTCGGCGTGGGCGGAATTACGATCTCGCCCGGCTATGCCTACGAGCGCGCGCCCGACCAACAGCACTTCCTCAATCGGGCAAGGACCAAGCAGCTGTTCCGCGACATTTTCCGCCAAGGGCGCGGCAGCAAGGCGTGGCCCTTCTTTCAGTCGGCGCTATTCCTCGACTTCCTGGCCGGAAATCAAACGTATCATTGCACCCCGTGGGGCAACCCGACACGGACCGTGTTCGGCTGGCAGCGGCCCTGCTACCTGCTCGGCGAGGGCTACGCGAAGACCTTCAAGGAGCTGATGGAGGAGACCGACTGGGACGCTTACGGCACCGGCAACTACGAGAAGTGCGCCGATTGCATGGTGCACAGCGGCTTTGAGGCTTCCGCCGTGGTCGATGCGGTCAAGAGGCCGTGGAAGCTCGCGGCCGTGGCGCTCAGGGGCGTCAAGACCGAGGGTCCGATGGCGCCCGAGATCCCGCTCGACCGCCAGCGGCCGGCCGAGTACGTCTTCTCGCGCCACGTCGAGCGCAAGCTAGCCGAGATCGAAGAGGCCGAGGCCCGGCCCCAGTCGCCGGTGGCAGCGGAGTAGCGCGTAATACGCGCGACCTGCATCGGCGGCGACGCGGACGAGCTGCGGGATCTGAGCGGGATCTTTCCCAAGAGAGCTGAGCACCGCTGCGACATCCGTCGTCCCATCGGCGCGCATGCCGGCGAGCGCGGCTTCAGGCAGCGTGCGCTCCTGCGGGTCCGCGACCACGCGAAGAATGGCAAACGGCAAGCCGTGCTTTGCGGCAAGACGCGCTGCCACGTGGCTTTCCATGTCGACAGCCGCGGCACCCGTCGCCTTGAACAGCGCCTGCTTCTGCGATTGGGTGAGGACCGGCCGGTCGACGCCGGCGATGCCGACGATCTCGGCTCCGCGGAGCTTCGCCAGCAAACGCGCGGTCCACGCCTCGTCGGCGCGATAGCAGCCGCTCTCGACGATCACCTCGCGGCCGACCAGGCAGGCACCCGGACTGAGACCGGGCCTGAGGGCGCCGGCCATGCCGAAGCTGATGACGCCGCGGCAGCCGTCCGCGATGGCTTGCTCGATCAACCGCTCCAGTTGTGCCGCGTCGCCGCCCCCGGCAACGGCCCTCGTCCGCGGCGATCGCTCAGCGATGCGCGCTTCCGCCCGCAGGCCCGTTGCGGCGAGCACGTACCCGCTCGTCGTCGGTTCGGGGCTCACATCCCGACCGCAACGGACCTGACGTTGGCCGCCTTCAAGTTGGCGAAACGGGCGAGCGCCCATAGGGGGAAGAATTTCGCATAACCGTGGTAGCGCAGATAGAAGACGCGCGGGAAGCCGGTTGCGGTGAACCTCTGCTCGTTCCAGAAGCCGTCCCCGGCCTGATGCGCCATCAGATAGTCGATGCCGCGCTCGACCGCCGGATTGTCGATCTCGCCCGCCGCCATCAGCCCGAGCAAGGCCCATGACGTCTGCGAGGCTGTGCTCGGCGCCGGCTCGTAGCCTTGGTAGTCGAGCCGGTAGCTGTCGCCGTCCTCGCCCCAGCCGCCATCGTCGTTCTGGATGCGCAGCAGCCATCGCACGGCCTTTTGCACCTC
Source organism: uncultured Hyphomicrobium sp. (assembly GCA_964443205.1). Classification (GTDB taxonomy): domain Bacteria; phylum Pseudomonadota; class Alphaproteobacteria; order Rhizobiales; family Hyphomicrobiaceae; genus Hyphomicrobium_A. The sequence continues at coordinate 11,465 of CAYUBZ010000013.1, forward strand.
GTCGGCGGCGGCATCGATGCCGGCCGCGTTGAAGGCGCACAGCACCGACCAGGTCCCGTAGATGTAATTCATGCCCCAGCGGCCGTACCAGCTTCCGTCCTGCTCCTGCGTGCGCTTCAGGTAGGCGATCGCCTTGTCGAGCGGCTCGTTCTTGCCTGATGCGTCACGAAGCTGTGCGAGCATGGACGCGCAGCGCGCCGTCACGTCCGCCGTTGGCGGATCGAGCAGCGCCCCGTGGTCGGAGAAGGGGATCTGATTGAGATAATGATAGGTGTTGTCGGCGTCGAACGCCCCCCAGCCACCGTTCTTGCTCTGCATCCCCTCCACCCATTCTCGGCCACGCTCCATAGCCTGCCGGTAGTCGGAAAGGCGTGCCTCGGGAACGTGCTTGGCGGCACGGTCCATGGCCATGACCACGACGGCGGTATCGTCGACGTCGGGATAGTGCGGATTGGCATATTGAAAGGCCCAGCCGCCGGGCCGCACGTTTGGCCGTGTCGCTGCCCAGTCGCCGACCGTGTCGAGGACTTGCAGCGGCTTCAGCCACTCGAGGCCGCGTTGTGCGCACGCATCGGCGTCCACGCCGCCGACCTCCAGCAGCGCATGCGTCGCCAGAGCCGTATCCCACACCGGAGAAAGGCACGGCTGGCAGTAGGCTTCGTCGTCCTTGACCACGAGAAGCTTCTCGAGCGAGGAGCGCGCAATGAGCAAGTCCGGATGATCGGCAGGATAGCCGAGCGCATCGAACATCAGCACCGAGTTGGCCATCGCCGGAAAAATGGCGCCGAGCCCGTCCTCGCCGTTGAGGCGCTCGGTGACGAAGCGTCGTGCTTTTTCGATGGCGAGCTTGCGCGTCGTCCGCGGAAAATACGGCTCGAGCGCGCGCAAGATATGGTCGATGGCGCCGAAGATGTTCGACCAAGGCCAGGTCTGGTGCGGGCCCTTGGGCCAGTGGCGCACTTGCTCGGGCGGCGTGACGAACAATTCATCGATGCGCACGCCCTTCGGATTGCGCGCCCGCGGCTTCAAGGCGTTGAGCACGGTGAGCGGCACCAGCACCGTGCGCGCCCAGTAGGAGATCTTGTCGAGGTGGAAGGGAAACCACCACGGCAGCAGCGTGATCTCGACCGGCATGACGGGGACGCCGCGCCAGGGAATGGCGCCGTAGAGGGCCAGCAGGTTGCGGGTGAACACGTTGCTGTTGGCGGCGCCGCCCTGCGCGAGGATCCATTGGCGTGCGCGCGCCATGTGCGGGGCGTCAACGGGCGTGCCGATCATCTTCAGGGCGAAGTAGCCCTTGACGCTGGCACTGACGTGCGAAGCCCCCTCATGAAACAGCGGCCAGCCTCCGTCCTCCGATTGGATGCGGCGCAGATAGGCAGCAATTTTTCCTTCGAGCTCGGCATCGACAGGCTCGCCCAGATAGTGGCGCATAAGCACGTACTCGGCCGGGATCGTGGCATCGGCCTCGAGCTCGAACACGAAGTGCCCGTCCTCGCGCTGCAGCGCGATGAGCGCGTCGGTTGCCGAGCGGATCGACGCATCGAGCTGCTCGCCGGCAACGAGCCGCGACGCGGTTTGGTCGGCTGCTGTTGCGCGAGCCCGCATTATCCCTCGACCCTTTCCACTCCGCCCCGCACGAGATCAGCGGCCCGGGTGCCCGACCGGATCGCGCCTTCGATGGTCGCAGGCAGGCCGGTCGCTGTCCAGTCGCCGGCGAGTATCAGATTGCGCCAGCGCGTCGACGGTCCTGGGCGCCTGGCATTCTCTTGTGGCAACGCGGCAAAGGTGGCCTTTCGCTCCTTGACAATTTGCCACGGCGGCAGCTCGCCAGCACGGCCCGTGAGCGCCGCCACCTCGCTCCAGATCTGCTGAGCCAACGGCTCGCGTTCCGCCTCGAGAAAGCGGTCGGCCGCGCTGACGGTAACGGACATCCGGTCGGGAAAGGCAAACAGCCATTCGGTCGTCGCGTTGAGCACGCCGAGGATCCGCGGACAGCCCGGCGGGGGCGCTATTTTGAAGTGAACGTTGAGGATGGCGCTGAACGTGCGCGGCGCGGGAAGATCCTTGATCAGCAAGGGAGCAACCCAACCCGGGACCGCAAGGATGACGGCGTCGTCTGAGCCAAGCTCGACCTTGTCCTCACCGAAATCGAGCGCGCGCGCGCGATCGTCCGCAAGGTCGAGCGCACGCAGCTGATGATCGAAGCGCACTTGGGCGCCGTGCCGCTCGAGGTAGGCAAGGGCCGGATCGATGAACGCTGCCCCGAGCCCATCTCCCGCGATGAGAGGCCGGCACGAACGGCCTCCCTTCGCCAACGTCTCGCGCACGACCGCACCAGCGAGGGCCGCCGAGCCGGCGGGCGGATCGGTGTTGAGCGCGGCAAGAAAGACCGGGCGCAGGAGGCGCTCATAGAGCGTGCCGCTGCAGGACAGCACGTCGCCGAGGCGCCGATCGCCCGCGGGCAGCAGCAATCGGCCGAGTTGGAAGTAGTCGAAGGCGCGGGTTCCCGGCACACGCCGCGCGCTCGAAAAGATCCACCAGGGCAGTGGCCCCATGTTGGGGCGCACCAGCCAGCGCGCGCCGGAGGCAAGATCGGCGAAGGCGAACTCGGCTTGCTTGGGCCCGACGAGGACGTCCCCAGCGCCGATCGTTTTCAGCAAAGCGAGCGCGGCATGATTGCCCGATAGAAGAAGATGGTTGCCGTTGTCGATGGTGAGGCCGAGGGCCGGCTCGAAATAGGAGCGGCAGCGGCCGCCGGCGTAGCGGGCAAGCTCGTGCACGATGACCTTGCGACCAGAGCCTGCCAGCTCGACCGCGGCCGACAGGCCGGCAAGGCCAGCCCCGATGATGTGGACCGTTCCGTTCGCCATCAAAGGAGGCCGTGACGCAGGATCGCCCATATGACCTGTGGCCTTGAATGGTGCAACTTTTGGCGCGGCGGGCGCCAGCCTCGTGCGACGAGCCTGTCGAGCATGGGACGATAGACGGCGGCCATCAGGCGCGGCGAGCGTACACAGCTGCGTGGGCAGCGCGCCATAATTCTTTCCGCCTCGTCGAAATGGCGCCGCGCGCGAGCGGCGACGATGCGACAGGCTTGATCGAGCGTGGAACTGGCGAGCACTTCGGCTATGTCGGCATCGGCGAGGCCGGCTTCGGCAAGCGCCTCCCGCGGCAGATAGAGACGCCCCATGGCGGCATCCTCATCAAGGTCCCTCAGGATGTTGGTCATCTGCAGAGCGCGCCCGAGGTGGTGGGAAAGCGCAAGCCCATTCGTCTCGTCCAATCCGAAGATCCTCACCGAGAGCCGGCCGACGGCGGAGGCCACGCGATCGCAATAAAGGTCCAGCTCCTCCCAGTCCGGCGCTTTAATGTCGCGCCGCACGTCCATTTCCATGCCGTCGATTACGGCCAGGAAGTCCTCCTGCTTGAGACCGAACGCTTCGATGGGTGACAGAAGCCCCTCTGTAAGTTGCGTCTCGCCGCGGCCCGCATAAAGGCGGTCGATATCCCGCCGCCATCGATCGAGCGCCGCCAGGCGCTCGGGCTCGGGGCCGCCCTCGTCGGCGATGTCGTCGACGGCGCGGCAGAAGGCGTAGACCGCATACATTGCCTCGCGCTGCGGGGCCGGGAGAATGCGCATCGCGGCGTAGAACGAGCTGCCCGAGGCAACGGGAGCTTCGTTGGCGCCGGATTGCTGGGCTGAGCTCATTGCGCATCCCTCGAAGCCAAGTGTGGGAACAATTGTCGCGTGAAGCGGCGAAAGAGAGCGCCGACCGCGGCTCGTGCCGTAACGATGGCGGCGGAAGCGGCCGAAAGGTGCACGCGCTCGCTCAAGGGATCGCGGGTCCGCAGCAGGGCGATGAGCACGTTCGCAAGCCGGGCGATCGCGGCTGTCTCCAGTGCGAGGCGCGTATTTCTCACGCGCTCGGGCAGCTCCGTGGCCTCCGGCATCAAATGCGCGGTCTGGTCTACGAGAGAGCGCAGGCAGGCGCGCAGTTGCGGCGACGCCGCGGGGGCGGCCAGCGCCTCCACGCCAACGTCATGGGCAGCGAGGGTATCGAGCGGGAGGTAGACGCGATTGAGCGTGCGGTAATCCTTGGCGCAGTCCTGCAGATGATTGATCACCTGCAGAGCGGAGCAAAGGGCATCCGAGGGCACCCAGGTGTCCTCGCTCTCTCCGTGCACGTCCAAGACGAAGCGGCCGACGGGCATCGCCGAATAGCGGCAGTACCCCATCAGCTCGTCCCAATCGCGATAGCGATGCTTGGTAACGTCCTGACGGAATGCCACCAGCAGCTCCAAAGGATGGCGCGGGCTAAGACCAGTCTCGGCCAGCGCCCGCCGCAAAGGCAGAGCATCGGGCGCCGCATCCGACTTGCCGATGAGCGTATGCTCGAGCTGGTCGAGAAGTGCCAATTTGTCGGGCTCGCTCAGCGTCGGATGATCGGCGGCATCGTCGGCCGCGCGGGCGAAGCGGTAAAAGGCGAGGATCGGGGCGCGAAAGCGCGGAGCAATGAGCCGGGATGCGACGGGAAAGTTCTCGTCGTGCTCGGTCTTCCCCGACTTGAACTCGGCATCGATCGTCATCGCTTCTCCGGCAGCGCCTGAGGGCGGCCTTTCCACATGCCGCCGCGCCCGCGCCAATGCTGGTAGGCGGAATCGATAGTGAAAACCAGATATGCCGCCGCGATGAGCGGCAATGCCAACCCCCAAAACGGCGAGGCGCGATAGAAGCGCAGCGTCGGCTGGAAGGCTATCGCCATCAGCAGCCAGGCCGCAACGCCAAATGCGGAGGCCGGATAACCTGCAAAAACGGCCAGCAGGGGAGCGGCAAGGTAGGTCACGGCCATGCCGATCAGCGTGCCGGCGAGCAGTAAGGGCGAGTAGCCGAGCTGCGCATAAGCCGAGCGGGATACCATGCGTCGAATATCGTCGAGGCGTGGATAGGGCCTAAGGCTCACGACTCGCTCGGTCAGGCCGAGCCAGATCGGACCTTGGGCCTTCATCACCGCGGCGAGCGCGCAATCATCGATCAGCGCGTCGCGGATGGCGGCCATGCCGCCCGCCCGCTCGAACGCGCTCTTCTCCACCAACATGCAACCGCCGGCGGCGGCTGCCGTGCGCATCGTTGGCCGCCCGACCCAGGCGAACGGGTAGAGCATCTGGAAAAAGAAGATGAAGGCGGGAATGAGCGCGCGCTCCGCCAGGCTCTCGCAGTTGAGCTTCGCCATGAGGGAGGCCAGCACGAGACCGCCGGCGCGGGCGCGCGCGACGAGGTGGGTGAGCGCATCCGGCGCGTAGGCGATGTCGGCGTCCGTCAGCAGGAGATACTGGGGCGGATCGCGCAAGGTCGCGGCGTGGGCGATGCCTTGCTGCAGGGCCCAGACCTTGCCGGTCCAGCCCGGCGGCCGCGGCTCTCCGCGCAGCACCACGACCTCAACCTGCGCGGCGGCGGCGACGCGGCGCACGACCTCGGCCGTATCGTCCTCGCTTTGATCGTCGACCAGTATGACCGTGAGTGGCGGCGCATAGTCTTGCGCCAGCAGGGAGCGCAGGCTTCGCGGCAGCACGTCGGCCTCGTTGCGGGCCGGCACGACGGCGACGACGCGCGGAGAGGGCTCGCCCGCGCGCACCAGCGGCGGCGGATCGCGCGTATCGGTCTCGCGCCCAAGCCAGAAGCCGCCGCGAAAGAGCAATAGGTAGAGCCAGATCGCCAAGGCGAGGACCGCAACAATAAGCTCGATCGTCATGACAGGTAGCCCTGCGCGCGGAACCACTGAAGCGCGTCGCGCAGCGCGTCATCGACGGGCCGCGAGGTGTAGCCGAGCTCGCGCTGCGCCTTGGCGGATGTGAAAAACATCTTGTACTTCGCCATCCTCAGACCATCGAGTGTGACGAACGGCTCGCGTCGCGTGATGCGCGCGACGCTTTCGGCGGCGAATGCCAACGGATAGACGAGCGCACGAGGCAAGCGCAGGCGCGGCGGCCGCCGGCCTGTGAGGAAGGCGATCCGCGCGAGCAAGTCGGCGAGGCTCAGATTCTCGCCGCCCAAAATATAACGTTCGCCGATACGCCCGCGATTCAGTGCTGCAACGTGTCCGGCCGCCACGTCGTCCACGTGCACCAGATTGAGGCCCGTATCGACGAAGGCCGGCATCCGGCCCGACGCCGCCTCGATGATGATGCGCCCCGTCGGCGTGGGGCGCACGTCGCGCGGGCCGATGGGCGTCGACGGGTTGACGATGACGGCCGGCAAACTTTCGCGTCGCACCATGTCTTCGACGAGGCGCTCGGCGGCGAGCTTGCTGCGCTTGTAGGTTCCGATCGCCTCGTGCTCTGTCAGCGGTCTTGTCTCGTCCGCCGGGCGGCCATCTTCTCCCAACTTGAGCGTTGCAACACTCGACGTGTAGACGATCCGCTCGACGCCGGCATTGCGCGCAGCGGTCATCACGACCCGCGTGCCATCGAGGTTGGTGCGCATGATCTCATCAGGATCCGGCGCCCAGAGACGGTAGTCGGCCGCGACGTGAAAGACATAGCGCGCCCCCTGCACGGCAGCGGTGATGGCCTCGGCATCGCGCATGTTCCCTTCGACGATCTCGAGCCCCAGCCCGTCGAGGTTCACGCGGGGACTGTCCCGGCGCACGAGCGCGCGCACGCCATAGCCCGAGCGGATCAGCGCCCTCGCCACGGCCGAGCCCACGAAGCCCGACGCACCAGTCACGAACGCGATATCCTTGCTGGACACGGGTGCGCCCCTTTCCCGCACGAGACGTTTCGCAGGTTGGCTTCAGCTGCGCCTGCGACTGACGAACCGCGCAGCCTCGCGCAGCACGTCGGCCCGGTCGTCCCAGGCATCGAGAGCATCGATCGCCTCGGCTTCAAGTTCCTTGAGCTTATTCCGGGTCGCCTCGATGCCGAGCAGAGAAACGAACGTCGCCTTGCCGGAGGCGGCATCCTTCGCCGTCGCCTTGCCGACCTCCGCGGCATCACCTTCCGCGTCCAAGAGATCGTCGGCAACTTGAAACGCAAGCCCTAAAGCGCGGGCGTAGCGCGCGAGCGCCTGGCGCTCCGCCGCCCCGCCGCGCCCGAGAATGGCGCCGGCGATGACCGAGAACTCGATCAGCGCTCCGGTCTTGAGGGCCTCGATGCGAATGACCCCCTGCAAATCCGTCGGGGTGTGCTCGGCCAGCAAATCGAGCATCTGACCGCCGACCATACCCTGCCATCCCGCGGCGCGCGCCAAGCCCAGGACGAGCTCGCTGCGAACCGCCGGGTCGGGGTCGGTCTCCGCCTGGCCGAGGATCTCGAAGGCCAGCGTCAGCAGCGCGTCGCCCGCGAGAATGGCGGTTGCCTCGTCGAAGGCCTTGTGCACGGTCGCGCGGCCGCGGCGCAGGTCGTCGTCGTCCATGGCCGGAAGGTCGTCGTGCACGAGCGAGTAGCAATGGATGCATTCGACGGCTGCAGCGGCGGCAAGAGCCTTGGCTTGCGAAACCCCGAATAGGGCCGCCGTCTCGATCACGAGAAACGGACGAAAACGCTTGCCGCTTCCGAGCGTGGCGTAGCGCATGGCGTCTGCGAGGGGGTTCGATTGCGCCGCTTCGGCACTTTTGCCTTCAAACAGGCTTGCAAGCTTCGCGTCGACCGCTTGCCTGCAAGCCTCCAGCTTCGGAGCGAAATCCACGCTCTCTTCCCCCAGCATCGCTTCAGCCCCCCGGTGCTTGCCCAATTGGGGCAGTACTATCATGGCGCCTTGTTGATGGATGCGACCTTATCTTGATGC
>CAYUBZ010000014.1:0-14307 GCA_964443205.1 uncultured Hyphomicrobium sp.
CGGGCTCCTGTCTCCCCAGCCGGCTGTAACCCGGCCGACTTAGAAATAGGGGAGGGGGTGTCGAGAGGTTCGAGTCCTCGGGAGCCCACCAATTGCCCAAAGCCCGGCGGCGCGGCCGTTCGGTGCTGTCCTACTTAGTACGCAAGTGTCCTAAGTTGATGGCGGGGTGTCCTAATTTCCAACCAACTGTTGTGGTGGTCTTCGTGAGTCGCCCAACATCACAAGGCCGCGCCCATGAACACTCTTAGGAAGGCCGCTCTCGCCGCAGTTGTTGTTGTCCTCTCGTCCGTTGCCGCCCAAGCGGGAGACCGGATCATCGGCGCGGGCGTAGGAGCCGTTTCGGGGGCTATCGTCGCAGGCCCGGTCGGCTTCGTCGGAGGAGGCGTCATCGGCTATGTCGCCGGCCCCGAAATTGCCTGCGGCCTGGGAATCAACCGCTGCTATCGCCACAGGCATAGACATAGGCCTAGACATAGACGCCGTAGGCACTATGGGCATCGTGCCGACGGCGGCTACGGCTCCCACGACGTCGGCAAGCGCCCGGATCACGGCAACTACTAAATTCGCAGCGCGACAGAGGCGGCCCCGGTCACAAGCCGGGGCTCATTTCTGTTCCTGAGGAGGCGAGCGGATCACATCTCCCCCCTTTGCCCCAGCAACTTATGGTGAACGTCTGTCGAAAGTTTAATGGGTGCGGGGCTTTGTGCCCGCTATGCCCCTAGGGGTGTTTCCCGCTATCGTGACTCATGGCCGACCCTAACGTGTCTCCGTCCGCGCTGGACGCCAAGTTCGCCCGCAAGGTGCGCGCAAGCCGCTGGGCGCTGCTGTTTGAGCGCCTGTGGCCGCGGCTGTGGCTGATTCTGGGCCTCGTCGGGCTGTTCCTCGTCGTCTCGCTTCTGGGCGTCTGGCCCATTCTGCCCGAGGCTGCGCACATCCTGCTGCTCGCGGCCTTCGGGCTCGCCGGGCTTGCCTCCCTCGTCTTTGCCGCGCGCGTGCGCTTCCCCAGCCACGAGGAGGCCGTGCGGCGCATCGAGCGCGTCTCCGGCGTCCCGCATCGCCCCGCCTCGTCCTACGAGGATACGATCACCGCCAACGCCGACGACCCGCGCACCTCGGCCCTCTGGCAGGCCCACCGCGCACGCCTCGCCGCGGCCCTTGCGCGGCTGCGCGTGGGCAAGCCGCACCCCAGAGCCGACCGCGCCGACCCCATCGCGCTGCGCGCGCTGCTGCTGTTGGGCGTCGTGGCGCTCGCCGCGCTGGTCGGCGACAGCGCGTCCGACCGGCTGCGCTCCGCGTTCCGCCTGCCCTCCTCGGTGGCGCTGGCGGAAGCCCGCCTCGATGCGTGGGTGACGCCGCCGTCCTACACCGGCCGGCCGCCGGTCATGCTGGCCGATGGCGCGCGCGGCAGCGCCGCCCCGGACGCGCAGCCGAAGCTGGTCGAGGTGCCCGAGCGTAGCGTCCTCATCGTGCGGGCGAGCGGCCACGGCCTGGGCGCGCTCAGTCTGGAGGTGCTGGCGGAGGGCGCCACGGAAAAACAGCACGTGGAGGCGAAAGCTCCCGAGGCGGGCAAGCCGACCGGAAGCAAGAACGAGATCTCCGAATTGCGCTTCGAGCTCCGGAAACCGGCCGAGGTTCGCGTGCTGGCGTCGGGCTCGGAGCTGGCGCGCTGGGCCTTCTACGTGACCCCCGACAAGCCGCCGAAGATCGCGCTCACCAAGGAGCCGACGCGCACGCGCCGCGGTGCGCTGAAGCTCAACTACACCGCCGAGGACGACTACGGCGTCGTCTCCGCCGAGGCCAAGGTCAAGAAAGTGCGGGCGAAGAAGAGGCCCGCCGATCCGTCCAAGGACTGGGCCCGCACCAACGTCCTCAAGGGACCGCGCCCGCCGCTCGAGCGCCCGCCAAAGATCACGCTGCGCCTGCCGCGCGGGTCCACCAAGGAGGCGCAGGCCTACATCGATTTCGGCCCGCATCCCTACGCCGGGCACGAGGTCATCATGACGCTCGAGGCGCGCGACGTCGCCGGCAATATCGGGCGCTCAAAGCCCATTCGCATGGTGCTGCCGCAGCGGCAGTTCAAGAAGCCCTTGGCGCGCGCCGTGGTCGAGCAACGCGCCAAGCTTCTCGACGATCCCCGCTATCGCGATCAGGTGCTGCGGGCGCTCGACGCGCTGACAATCGAGCCGGAAGGCTTCATCGACAGCACCTCAATCTTTCTGGGGTTTCGCACCGCCTACCACGCCCTGCAGCACGCCAACTCGCGGGCCAGCCTGAAGAGCGTGACCGACGGATTGTGGGAGCTGGCGCTGCGCATCGAGGACGGCGACTTGTCGGATGCGGAGCGGGCGCTGCGCGATGCGCAGGACAAGCTCGCGGAAGCGCTCGAGAAAGGCGCGCCCGATTCCGAGATCGAGAACCTGATGCAGGAGCTGCGCGATGCGCTGAGCAAGTACGTCGAGCAGCTTGCCAAGAACTCCAAGGACCAGATGCCGCCGGAGGGCCTCGACCCGAACAACCAGCAGCTCTCCCAGCAGGACCTCGAGCAGATGATGAAGAATCTCGAGGACATGACGCGCGCCGGCTCGCGCGAGCAGGCCCAGCAGATGCTGAGCCAGCTGCGCGATCTCTTGGAGCGGCTGCAGTCGGGCCAGATGTCGAAGCAAGAGGCCCAACGCGGCCAGATGATGATGAAGAAGCTCGACGAGCTGGGCAACATCGTCGGCCAGCAGCAGCGCCTGATGGACGAGACGTACCGCGAGAACCGCCGCCGCCAGGCGCAGCGTGGACAGGGCGGCATGCCGGACAACCAGGGCCAGCGTCAGCAAGGACAGCCCGGACAAGGTCAGCGTGGCCAGGGCAGCCAGCAAGGTCAGCGCGACAGCGGTCAGCAGCAGGCCGGCAAGGGCCAAGGCCTCAGCGAGCAGCAGCGCCAGCTCAAGGAGGAGCTGGAGCGCCTGCGCAAGAGCCTGGAGGAGCTCGGCGCCAACTCAAGAGAGCTCGAAGGCGCGCGCGAGGCCATGGAGAACGCCGAACGCTCGCTGCAGGAAGGCGATACCAACTCCGCGCTCGGCGATCAGTCGGACGCGCTCGAGCAGATGCGCGAAGGGGCCAAGAAGATGGCCGAGGACATGCAGCAGGGCGGCGCCTCCCGCTATGGCCAGAACGGCGAGCAGCCGCGCGATCCTTTGGGGCGCCCGCAGCGCTTCCAGGGCCCCGACGCCGGCAACTCGGTCAAGGTGCCCGACGAGATCGACATGCAGCGCGCCCGCGAGATCTTGGAGGAGCTGCGCCGCAGGCTGGCGCAGCCCGCGCGGCCGCCGCTGGAGCTCGACTATTTCGAGCGGCTGCTGCGCCGGTTCTGATCGCTAAGAACTGATTGGCGCTACGGCGCCGCGGGACCCGGCGCGAAGCGCACGGCCAGCCCGCTCACGACCTGGTGGCTGACGATCTGCGTGTCGATGTGGCCGCCCGGCGGCTCTTCGCCGTTCATCCAGCGCTGGAACTGCCGCCACAGGTCGGCGCCGAGCCAGCTCCCCTCCTTCTGCGACAGCGGCGCGTCGTAGTCGCCGTAGGTGAACTTGTACTCCACGAAGAACGACACGCGCGCCAACCGCACCTCTAATCCGAACAGCGCTTGGCCCGCGGGCCCGGCGAAGTTGTACTCGTAGGTGCGCGGATGACCCGGCGCGGTCAGCCCGACCTCCGCGTGGGGAAGCAGCACGCCGGCGCCGGCGCCGACGTACGGGCTCAAGTGTGCGCCGATGCCGGGAAGCCGTAGGAGCCCGGTCAAGAGCAGCATGTTGTGGCCGTGGCTGAACTCCATCTTATTCACGATGTCTCTGATGCGGGCGCGCGGCGGCAGCGGCTTGCCGTCGATCTGACCGGAGAACGACGCCTCCTCGTCGAGGCGCGCCATCGCCTTGGAGTGAATGAAGTCGACCATCATCCCGGCTTTGCCGCCGGTGAACCACTGCGCGACGCGCGCGCCGTAGTAGATCGGATTGTGGAAGGGGTCGGTGTACCAGTGCACGGGATCGATGGTGAACGCGTCCGCGCCCTGCTTTCCGATTCTGACCGCGCTCGGATAGGTATAGGGCACGCCGGTATAGGCGCCCACCATGGTTTCCTTGGCGGGCAACGTGGCAGCGGCCCCGCCCGCGCCATCGCGCGCCGCGCGGCCGGGCTCTCCGGGAAGCGCGCTTTGCTCCAGCACGGTCGCCGCCGTCGACGCCACAAGCAGAGCGGCGGCGGCGAGAACCGAGAGCGTCTCGAAGGGACGTCGGGCGCGCGGTTTGAGTCGCGCTTCCCCCCAGCCGATGGTGAGGCTAGCCGTCTTCGGCACAATTTCCCCCTTCGTAATTATTGACTTAGGTCAGCGGCCTGCCGAAGTCGGCCGAGCTTTGCCGGCAAGATAGGCCGGCCGGTGGTCAACACCAAATGCCGCGTTGACGCGGCGTTAAGATGGGGCGGCCGGGCTTGCAAGCCGCTCCAGCATGCGGCGTACCGCGGTGATCTGCGGGCCGTCGCGCGTGAGGTAGTCGCGCCCTGTATAGCCCCACCAGTCCCAGCACCCTTGCGGGTTGAGCGGCGTCGTCGCCGTCTGGGGGAACAGAACGATGAGCTTGTTGGTGTCGGCCCAGCGGGCGAAGCCCGAATCGCGCGCAAACACCTCGCCGACGAAGGTGCGGTTCTGCCCGCAGCCGTGAAAGGCCATGTGCACGCGGCAGCCGGCCGCTTCCGAGCAGGCCTTCGGCACGTAGGCGATGCCGCGGTCGCTCAAGCCATGGTGCGTGAGATCGCTGGTAAAGGGCTGCTGGTCGAAAAGAAGGAAGCGGCCGGTCGCCTTCTCTGCGGGCGGGTTCAACGGCCCATAGATCTGTTTCAGCACGGCGCCGGCCTGGTCGTAGCCGCAGTCGATGATGTAGGGCTTGCCGGTGTTGTCGCAGGCCGGTCCCTTGTCCTTGGTGACGAACCCGTGCCCGGCGGGCAAATCGTTGACGTAGCTGATTTGCGCGTCCGGCACGCCGAGCGCCTCATAGAAGCGGCGGGCGGCGTCGACGATCGCGGGCACTACCGTGTGATCGTCGGTCCCTGAAAAAAGGTAGACGCGGTCGTCCTTGACGTTGGCGATGGGGTCGATGCGGCCGCGTTCCGCGAGCCGCCCGGCGCGTTGCGCAAGCTGCTCGGGATTGGGTATGCCGAACGCCTTCAGCGCATCCTGCATGCAGCCGTTGACGGCTTTGGTCAGGTTGAGCAGCGCCGTGCCCGGTCCCGGCATGATATCGGCGTAGAGACTCTCCGAGCAGCCGTAAGGGCCGCCGGCGATCAGCCCCGCGCCGACCACCTCGGCCGAGTGCGCGATCTGGTACTGGCCGGCCATGTAGGCGCCCGACGAGAGGCCGGAGACCGAGGTCTGCTCCAGCTTGGCACCAAGCGCCGGCAAGCTTTCGGCGTGGTCATCGCCGCAGCCGCCCAAGAGGCCGGCGAGCGCGCAGAGCGTCGAGAGCGCGGCCGCTAGGCGAAGGCGTCTGTTCATCGGGCTTTGGCTCGCTCCGGGGCTGACGGAATCAGAGACTAGCTGGTCTTCCGGCGTCTCGCCATCGCCCCAGCGGTCACTTGAGCCGCACCGTCACGCGATCGACGCGGCCTTTGGCATCGACCACCGAAAGTTTGACGAAACCGGGGCCTTCGGGCTGCCACACGACCTGGCGTGCGCGCGGGTCCGACTCGATGGGCGCACCGTTAACCAGCCAGGTGAGCGGCAGGACGCCGCCATTGGCCTTCAACTGCACCGGTCCATCGTCTTCGGTCTCGACCTCCGCGCGGTCGGGCGGGAACGCGATTGCGACGCGGGGCTCCAGGAACGGACCTTGGGCCGTCGTCTCGGCGCCGCCCTCGCGGAAGCGCTTCAAAGGCGGCGGCAGCTCCGATCCCGTTGCCCGGAGGACGCCGGGCGGCGGCGCCGGCAGGGGCTCGCGGTGATCGCCGAGCCGGGCGAAGGCGTCGAACAGAATGGGGGCCGCGGCGACGCGCCCGACCAGGCCCGGCGTCGAGGCGCCGTCGGGGCGGCCGACCCAGACCGCGATCGCGTAGCGGCCGTCGTAGCCGACGGCCCAGGCGTCGCGGTAGCCGTAGGAGGTTCCGGTCTTGTAGGCGAGGCGGCCGCCCTTGGCGTTGAGCGGCGGGGGGGCGTCCTTCAGGATGTCGGTCACGTACCAGGCGGCGACCGGCGACAGGATTTGCTTGGCGGGCGGAACATGCTTCCCGTGAAGCAACAGGCGCGCGGCATCGGGTTTCGATTCATCCATCCGGTGCCTGAGCGTGACCGCCTCGCCGCGCTCGGCGAGGCTCGCATAAAGCGTCGCCAGATCGTGCAGCGTCAGCCCGACGCCGCCGAGCCCCATGGCGAGCGTCGGCGCGGTGCCTTCGGGGAACGCGGCCTCGACGCCGATCCGCCGGAAGCGGCCTGCGAGCTTGCCGGGGCCGATGGCGGCCAGCACCTTCACCGCGGGAATATTGAGCGACTGCGCCAGGGCTTCGCGGATCGTCACCGTGCCGTGGTAGTCCTCGTCGAAGTTCTTGGGCGCGTACGAGCCGAAGCGCACCGCACGATCCTCGATCAGCGTCTCGGGATGCGCGATGCCGGCCTCGAAGGCGAGGCCATAGATGAAGGGTTTGAGCGTCGATCCCGGCGAGCGCACAGCGGTCGCCATGTCGATGGCGCCGAAGCGCGCGTCATCGAGATAGCCGGCCGAGCCGACGTGGGCGATCACCTCGCCGCTTCGGTGGTCGACGGCGAGGATGGCAGCCGACAGCTTCTGCCCCAAGAGCTTGGTCTGCTCCTCGGCGAGATTTTCCAGCGCCCTTTGCAAGCCGCGATCGATGGTGAGGCGGTGCACCGTTTTGTCAGGCTGCGCCATCACCTCCGCCTCGGCGAGATGCGGGGCGAGCTTGGGAAAGGCGCGCCGCCCCTGCGGCATGGGCTCGAGGTGCGCGCGCCTGGCTTCCGCGGCGGTGATCACGCCGGCGCCCGCCACCCGCTCGAGCACGCGGTCGCGCGCGGCGCGTGCGGCCCTGGGGCTGCGGTCGGGCCGGCGCTGCTCGGGCGACTGCGGCAGGGCCACCAGCAACGCCGCCTCGCCGACGGATAGGCGGCGCGGCTCCTTGCCGAAGTAGGCGAGCGAGGCCGCGCGCACGCCCTCGATGTTGCCGCCGAACGGGGCGAGCCGCAGATAAAGCGCGAGGATCTGCCGCTTCGACAGATGCCGCTCCAATTGCAGCGCGCCGAGGATCTGGCGCAGCTTGGCGGGACCGGAGCGCTCGTAGTGCCCTTCGACGAGGCGGGCGACCTGCATGGTGAGCGTCGAGCCGCCCGAGATGATGCGCTGGTGCTCCAAGAGCTGCCAGGCGGCACGCGCCAGCGAGCGCACGTCGACGCCCGGGTGGGAATAGAAGCGCTTGTCCTCGAATGCCAGGAGCATGGCGAGGTAGCGCTGGTCGACCTCCTCGGGCTCCAAGGGCAACCGCCAGCGGCCCTCGGGCGTGGTGAAGGCGCGCAGGAGGTGGTCGTGGCGGTCGAGGACGGTGGTGGAGAGCGTGGTGGTCGCGTCGAGGTCCGGCGGCCCGAGGCGAACGACGGTGACATAGAGCGCCGCGATGCCGGCGGCGACAGAAAGCACAACTGACCCGAGCGCGATGGCGATGGGTCGACGCCACCGCCGCCCCGCTCCCCTCCCCATCAAGGGGAGGGGAATGAGGGTGAGGCTGGGGCGACGGGTCAGCATGGCTCGCATGCCTTACTCGGCCGCCGTGACGGTGAGGGTGCCGGCCGCGGTGCGCGCATAGCGCTCGGGGCGGTACATGTCCTCGACCGTTGCCGCGGGGTGGACGAACGTGCCCGGCGTCACCGCGCGCACCATGTAGGCGACGGTTGCCGACGCGGCCGGCCCCTTCGGCTGCGTCGAGCCGTCGGGCGTGGCGTTCTCGTTCGCTGCCGCGACGTTCGCGCCCGAGAGGTTGAAGGCGGCTATGAAGCGGTCGTCCCTGAACTCACTGTGCTCCGGCCGAACCGTCGTCGTCAGCCAGGGAAGCGACTTGACGTCGCCTGAGTCGATGAGCCGCGGGTTCTCGATCTCCAAGCCCGCCGGCAGTCGATCGACGAGCAGCACGCGGCCGCCGGCTTGCGCCGCTTCCAGCTTCACGACGGCGACGAGCCGCTCGTTCTGCTTGATCTTGCCCGCGCCGCCGTTAGCGCTTGCCAAGTCCACCGGCTCGCCGTCGAGCGTGTAGTAGCTGCGCTCGATCGTGAAGCCCTTGGAAGCGGCGGGCTCCGGCGTCAACGCCGCACCGATCACGGTGACGACCGCGTCGACCGGCGCATCGCCCTCGTTGGCGACGGTGAGCGGCGCTTTGTTGAGCGCCTCCGCCGTCATCGAGCGCAACAGCGAGCCGACGATCGGCGCGCCATTGACGACGAGCTTGGCGTCCTTCGCCTGCTCGGAAAGCGCGTTGGCGGCGAGCAGCATCCACGCTTGCTCCTGCGTCGAGGTGTGGTCGCGGTTCAAGTAGGCCTTGGCGATCACGTTGACGAGCTTGGGCGCCTCCACCGTGGTGATGCGCGTCTCGGCGGCGAGCGTCACCAGCGCGGCCGAGTCGCGCAAGTCCGAGCCGTAGTCGGCACGGTAGGTGTAAGCACCCGTGGGGTCCGACGTATCAAGGCCATCGAGCGCGGAGGCGAACGCCCGTTCCGCGCGCGTGGTGTCGCCCATCATGGCCAGCGCCGCACCGAGCTGGGCTTGCGCCAGCGGCGTTGCGAAACGGTCGAGGCGGGTGTCGGCGTAGTAGCGCAATTCGCCGATCGGCGCCCGGCCGTTGCGCGCAAGCACGTAGAGCGCGTAGGCGCGGTCCTCGCCGCCTTTGTCGAAGTCCTCGGCATAGGCGATGAAGTTCGCCAAGCGGTCGAGCGCCTGGCCGAAGCCCTGAGGGTTCACCGTGAAGCCCTGCTCCTTGGCGCGCGTGAGGAAGTCGGTGACATAGCCCGTCAGCCACAGGTCGCCGTTGCCGGGGCCCCAGGCCCCGAAGGCGCCGGAGCCATCCTGCATCTCGAAGACGCGGTCGACGGCCTTCTGCACGCGCGCTTTCAGCTCCTTGTCGGGCGCGATGCCGAGACCGGCCGCCACGGCGTTGGCGTAGACCAGCGGCAGCGCGCGGCTCACCGTCTGCTCGGCGCAGCCGTAGGGGTAGCGGTCGAGCGCGGTGAGCAGACCGGGGATGTCGAGCGCGGCCGTGGGGCCGACGCTCAGGTTGATGCGCGTGCGGTCCGGGATCAGGTCGTGCACCAGGTCGGGCGACAGCGTGATGTTGCCGCCGCCGGCCTTGAGTGCGGTGACCGTCGTGCGCTTGATGTCGCCTGCCGGCGGGTTCACGTCGAAGGTGAGGTGGCGTGCGACGTCGATGCCGTCCGGTCCGGTGACGCGAATGGCGTAGACGAGCTCGCCGACCTCGGCCGGCTTGATCGTAACGGCCTGCGAGCGCCGCTCGCCGCTCTTGAGGTCGAGCGTGCCCTCGTGCACCTTCGCCGTGCCGTCGTCGACCTCCAGCTTGTAGGCGGCGGCCGGGCCTTCCACGTTGTGGATCGCAATGTCGAGACGCGCCTCGTCGCCGAGCGTGAGGAAGCGCGGGCCCGACGCCGTCAGTGCCACGGCGTCGCGCACGATGACGTCGCGGAACGCGTGCCCGAGCTTGTCGGCGCTCCAGGCAACCGCCATGACGCGCACGGTTCCATTAAAGTCGGGCAGATCGAACTCCGCCTTGGCGGTGCCGTCGGCATCGACTTTGACGATGCCGGAGAACAGTGCGACCGTCTCCTCGACCGGCGGGTTCCCCTGCACGCCCGAGACGCCCCCGTCGCCGCCGGAGCGCAAGCTGCCGCGGTCGGCGCGCATGCCGTCGATGAGGCGCCCGTAGAAGTCGCGGATCTCCAGGCCCATGCGGCGCTGGGCGTAGAACCAGCTCTCCGGCGCCGGCACCGAATAGCGCGTCAGGTTGAGGATGCCGAGATCGACGGCCGCAACCGTGATGTACGCCGCCTCGCCACCCTTCAGGCCCGCGATCTTGACGGGGACCGTCAGCGTGGTGCCGGACTTGATCTTCTCGGGCGTGTCGAGCGTCACGTTCAGCGTGTTGGCCGCCTGGTCGAGCTCCAGCCAAGCGACGCCGATGGCGCGGCTCGGCATGCGCTTCAAGGATTCATCCATCGGCCGGTAGAGCATGGCGGTCACGTAGGCGCCGGGACCCCAATTGTCGCCGACGGCCACGTCCACTTCGCCGCCGCCCTTGGCGATCTCCGTCTCCTGCATGGAGAGAAGTCCGCCCGACAGCACGGCGATGAGCGCCTTGCCGCCCTCCTTGGTGGCGATGCGCACCTTCGCGGTGTCGCCCGGGTGATAGCTCGCGCGGTCGAGCGCCACGTCGAGGATCTCCGGGCTGTCGGCGTCGCCGGCGGCCGAGTACCAGCCGGCATTGAAGGCGACGCTGGCGGCCGGACCGTTCGGGTCTTTGCTCGCCACCTCGAGCCGGTAGCGGCCGTAGCCGAGGCGCGCCGCCTCGATCTTCGCCAGATCGCCCTCGGCGGTCGCGGCAACCGTGCCGTCGGCCACCTTGCGGGTGAGCGTGACGGCCTCGTAGTTCCACTGGCCGTCGCGGCGGTACCACTGCCAGTTGGTGTCGAGGCGGACGAGCTGCCAGGTGAGATCGGTCGCGGCTGCGCGCGCACCTTTGCCGTCGAGCAGCACGACCTCGAAGGACGCCGTCTGGTTGTCGTCGAGATCCTGGCCCGTAAACAGCGGCTTGATGCCGATGCGCGGCTCATGCAAGTCGACGGGGATCGTCACGCTGCGCTCGATCGTGCGCCCGCCGGTCTCGCGCAGGCGCAGGATGACCTTGGCCTCGAGCGGCTTGGCCGTGTGCGGGATCGGCGGCAGCGTCACGGCGACGTCGGCTTTGCCGGTCGCGTCCGTGCTCACAGCGGTGTCGAGCGGCTTGCGCACGGCATCGACGCTCTCGTCCGCCTGCCCGAACTGGAAGCCCGGAAAGCCGGCGACGCCCTTGCCGGACGGCTTGACGACGATGTCACCCTCGATGGCGAGGCCCTCGGCTGGCGGACCATAGAGGTAGCGGCCGGTGGCCTTGATGGTCTGCGTCTCCTCCGGTGCCAGCGCGGCGGCCGGCGGCTCGAGCTTGAGCTCGAGGCGCTCAGGGACAAAGTCCTCCACCAGGAAGGAGACCTGCGTGAGCGCGTCGCCTTGCGGGTCGGCGTGCAGCTTGGCGCGCCAGGTCCCGGTCATTGCGGATGCCGCCAGCGGCAACGTCAGCTCGCGGCCGCCGAGGCCCTGATCGGGGAGCGTGTAGCGGCGATATTCCACGCCGTCGGGGCGCGTGACGATGAGGGTGACCGGCAGGCTCGCGGCCTTGCCAGCCTCGTCGCGTACGAGGCCCGTGATGTGCACGTCCTCGCCGGGGCGGTAGACGCCGCGCTCGGTGTAGAGATAGCCGTCGAGCGGTCCCGGGGCCTCGCGGCCCATGACGCCGCGGTCGGTCAGGTCGAAGGCGCCCGAGGTGAGATCGAGGAAGGCGTACTCGCCATCGTCGCTTTCGGCGACGAGCAGCGCCGGCTGCAAGCCGCCTTCTCCGCGGGCGAGACCCGCTTCGAATTTCGCATACCCGTTGGCGTCCGATTTGGCGGTGCCCAGCACCTCGTTGTTGCGGGCGATCAGCTTGACGTTGATCCCGGCCGAGGGCGTTGCCGCGGCGAGTGAGCGCACGAACGCGTGCACGCCGTCGTCGCCGGAGAAGGCCGTTAGCCCCAAGTCGGAGACGATGAACCACTGCGTCGCCTCCGTGTAGTAGTTCTCGCGCGACTTCTGCGTCGGCTTGGCAATCGCCACGTAGACGCCGGGCTTGAGCGTGCCGACCGCATCGGTGACGGGCAGCGCCGTGGTCACCTCCTCGTTGAGCTTCTGGGGCACGTCCATCTCGCCCGCGTAGATGCGCTCGCCGGTGCGCGACCGGATCGTCTGGATCTCGTAGTTGGAGAGCTGGCGCTGGAAGTCGCCGCTGTCGAGCGTGCCGACGAGGTTGCGGTCGCCGATGCGGTAGACCTCGACGGCCACCTTCGAGGTGTTGACGGAAACGAGGGGAATGCCCTGCTGGCCGCGGCTGGGCAGCACGTAGTTCTTGCCCGAGAAGCGCACGAACGGCTTGCGGTCGGGCACGTAGACGGCGATCTCGACGGTCTTTTGCAAATTCTCGTCGACGTCCGACGGCAGTCCGGCGCGCAATTGCACCTCGTAGCGCTCGCCGTGCGCCAGGCCCTCGACGCAGAGCTGCTCGCCCTCGGCGACGACCCCTTGCGGGTCCTTGCCGTCGACGGAGACATACTTGGCGAAATCGACCTGCCCGCGCGACAGGGCCTCGGAGAACTGCAGGCACAGCCGCGGGGAGGCGGTCTCCGATTCCGTCTTGTAGTCGACCATGCGGAAGCCGTGCTCGGCGCGCAGCTTGTCGTAGAGCTGGTGCACGCTCGCGTCGTCGGAGAGGGCAAGGCTCGTCTTAAGTGCGTCGATGGCGGGGCGCCAGTAGGAGCGCCGCTGCAATGCGGCGGCGAGAACGATGAGTGCGTTCGCCTTCAATTGCGTTTCCTGCGCGCGCTCATAGGCCAAGTACGCCGCGCCCGAGGCGTTCACCGGAAGGTCGTAGCGCTCGCTGCCTTGGTTGGGATCTGGCTTGATCGCCAGCAGCGCGCGCGCAAGGCCGAGCCAGGCGGCTGCATCACTGCCGTCGGCAACGACCGCACCGGCAAAGCCGCGTGAGGCGGCGCGCGGGTCGGCACCAAGCGCTCTCTCGCCGTCTGCGCGCAGCTCAGCCGACGTGCGCCCGCCCGTCTGCCAGTTCGCCTTGAGGTAGGCTTCGTAGCGCTCGGCGTCCTGGGCGACCTCGTGATGGGCGAAGGGCCGCTCTTGAGATGTTCCTGGGGGCGTTTCTTGGGCCGTTGCCTGGAATATCGGCAGACAGAAAACGAGTGCGATGAGAGCGTGTGCGAGATACCGCATGGGGGGCCACCTTGGGAGTTTTAGCCGGCGCGATCCAAGCTCATTATCGGAGCCGGAGCCGGCACCGTGAAGCCCATCAGAGTCCAATGTCCGAACGGCGGCGATAACAAACGAAATATCGGCGGTTCCCGCGACTTGCGGCCTTATTCGCTTGTTCAGATAAGAATGTGCACAAAAGAAAAAGACCGGTCGACGACCGGTCTCTTGCAAGCTCGCACTGCGACGTTCGCGGCGCAGCCTATTGGCGGCGCGGATACTCGGGTCGCGCCAGCGGGCTGCCGGCCAACCCCGGCAGTTGCGACGCGAGAGCTGCGGGCAGCGACGGCATCGTCTGCACCGGCACGGCCGCCCGCCAAAGCTGCTCGAACGAGCGCACGGCGGTTGCGGAGGTTTCGGCGGAATTCACGGTGAAGCGCTCATACGTGTCGCGCTTGGAGGGCTCGCGGCGCATGCTGTCGCCGATCCAGGTGCGGCCGGGGGAGAGCACGAGCTGCTCGTGGGCGGCGAGCAGGCGCGTGTCGCGGATCGCGCGGCACTCGCCGGGAAGGGCGAACGGCGCGGCCATGTCCGCCGCATGGATGGGCTCGATCTCGCTGAAAATGGCGCGGACCGTGACGCCGGCCGCGGCGAGCGTCGTCGCATGCGCGCGCAGGGCTTGAGCGACGGGGCTGCGGGGCGAGCGGGCAATGACGAGGAAGCAGCTGGCGGTTTGCAAGCCGCCCATCGCGCGGGTCTCCAGATCGCCGGCAATGAACTCGCTGAGCTTGGCCACTTTCTCCCCGATTGATGGGCAGTTCAGTCGGGAGGAGGCATCAAATGGCATGTCCGCGGTCCCTTTGTTGCTCGGGCGAGGGCGAGCGAAATATGTGCCCCCCGAGTTGTTGATCTTGTGCGCCATTAAAGTGACAATTGGGTTAAACAAATATTGCACTCGGGCCCGCCGGGAGAATGTGTTTGTTGCGCCCGGTGGCGCATCTCAGTCCGCCATCCTGCGCAGGACAAGCGGCGGCTCGAATTCGGCGGCCCCGTCAGCGTCGTCTGCGGCGTCGTCTGCATCGGAATTCTCCTGCACGGCATGGGGTTGAGGCGCGTCGTTGGCCGCTTCATCGGGCGCGGGAAGCGTCAGCTCGAGCTGCGGGGGCTCGTGCGTCCCGCCATCGTGCCCGGACGCTGCTTGGGCGAGCTCGGTCAGGCCCTC
>CAYUBZ010000014.1:14407-19195 GCA_964443205.1 uncultured Hyphomicrobium sp.
GGCACTTGGAACGTGGCGGTGTCCCGGCGCAGCTCGACGCCGATGGTGGGCTCGGCCCCGGTCTTCTCTCCGAGTGCAGCCAGCGCCGCCATCAGCCGCTCGGTGAGGGCCTGCATCGGGCGGGGGCCTGGTGTTATGGTCCGCGTGGCGGGAAACGGCACCACGATGTCGGCCGCGTTGTCGACGGGCGACTCTTCGGTTCCGGCACCGGCATTGCCGGGGGCGGCGTTGCCGTTTGCCGGCGCGCTCACACCATCCGCATCGTCCTCATCGAGATCCTGGTAGGCCGCAAGCTCGGCCTGCGCGTGGCCGGCATAGGACCCGAACCGTTGGCGAAAGTCCGGGTTGGTGCTTGCCGCCGCCGTTTGGCGCGGCTCCTCGCGGGTCGGCGCGCGCGCGTCGGTGCGGCGCGCGCCGTTCAAGTCGTCGGGGCGGCCGGGCCGGTGCTTGAAGACCGCGCGCAGGCCTGAATCGCGCGGACTTGGCTCGGGATCGAGACCGGGCAGCTCAAGACCCATCGCGCGCCTGGAAGGCCGGACCGGCGCGGCAGCCGGGGACTCCTCCCTCGGCGGTGCCGTCTGCTGTTGACGGCGCCGCTCCGCCTCGATGCGTCCCGCAGCGCCCATGACGGCTCCGAGGATCAGCTCGGGCCAGGCGCCGCCCTTGAACGCATAGATGCGGAAGGCCGGCTTCTCCTCTTGGCCGCGGTCGGAGATGAACAGTGCCTTGAGCGCCCGCCAGGCGCGCGGCACGGGCGCCACGTGCTGGTCGCGGTAGCAATCGACGAACTTGCTGTCCTGGCGGCGCAGCTTGCGGCGCGCAATCAGCATGGGCGCTATCTTCCAGGGCCGCGTCAGGACGCCTTGGCCTTCGAGCGCGTAGCACAGATTGGCAAGCGTCTGCGCGTCGCGGCGCAGCTCGTCGCGCTGGGGATGGGCGCGCGGCGCGTTGAGCGGCACGGCGACGTAATAGGTGCCCCCCGATTCGAAGATCACCTCGCGGAACACGTCGAACGTGCGCCGCATCTCCTCGTGATTGTGGATCTCGTTGAAGCGCGACAGGATGGGGAACACGGGGCCCTGCTCCGCCTCGATCATGCGCTGGCGCGTGGCGACGAACCGGTTCATCGGCCGGCCGATGGAGACGAGCAGCAGGCACAGGTCGACGAAGATGGCGACGCCCAAGGGGATGTAGTCGCGCTTCGACAGGCCGGCGGCCTCGTCGTTGAGCGCGCGCAGGGCCGCCGGGTTCTCGATCGACTGCACGGCCCGCTGCTGCAGCGTGCGCAATTCGTCGGCCGAGGGCGGCAGCTTGAAGGAGAGCAGCCCGAAGAATGTCGTTGTCAGGCGCCGAAAGGCTTCGATCGTGGCTTCGGAGCCTTCCACTGCGGCGATCTCCGGCTTCTCCAGGTTCGGCAGCTGGTCGATGGCGCGCACGACGCCGCGCAGCGCCATCTGCAACTGCGGGTCGGGGCACGAAATGGTGCCGCTCTTGCCGCCGGGAATGGTGGAACGCTCGGCCCGGTCGGCCAGATCGGTGCGGATCTGGCGCAGCTGCGGATCGGTGCGGAACGCATTGAAGCCTGTCACCGTCATGTCGAGCCGGCGGCCGAGCGCGCGCATGAACGCGTTGCGTGTGCCACTCTTGGGATCGATGATCGACGGGTCGTCGGCGACGATCTTGGCAAGCTGGGCGTCGAGTGCGGCCATTTCGCTGCCGATCACGCCTACGCGTCCCTTCACGAACTCGGAGGCGAAGGAGAAGCGGGCGGCGTCGTCGTCGCGCATCTTGCGGCGGGGCCCGTCGCCCGGCGAGCTGTTGGGGCACGAGGTGCCTTGGGTGCGCTCCAGCTGGGCCTTATGCGCGGAGATGGCCGAGAGTTGCAGAAGCGTGGACTGCAGCTGCTCGAGCCGCGTCGAGGCGCCGTGCAGCGAGGACTGCACCTGGCCGACGGCGCTTGTCGCCGAGCGCGAGGCCTCGGAGCGGCTTTCCAGCACCTTCCAGTAGAACCCGAAGCCGAAGCCCACCGAGATGATGGTCAGAAAGATGTAGCCGGCGATGTAGGAAAGCCGCGTGTACCAGTCGAGCGGCGAGAACAGCTGGTCGAGCAGCCACACGATCATGGTCATCAGCATCGCGACCGAGAAGCCGACGATGACTTTGTGCAAAAGCGGCAGCGCGCCCATGTTCGATTGGATGAGCTCGAGCATGCCCACGTAGGTCGCGACCCACGACAGCGTCGCCAGGCCGACGATGAGGAAGAGCTTCCTCCAGTCGCGCCGTTCTCGCTGGGGCTCGGCCCACGCGTCGGCCCGGTCCAGAGGAACATGCAAAGTATCGTTGAGTGTCGGTGCGCGATCTCGCGCTGACCAGAACGCCATGGGTGACCCGCTCAACTCTTCGCCGCAAACGAGGTTCGTCGAGCCGGCACGAGGCACGTGCGGGACCGCTCATCACCGATTGCGCGAAACGCCTCTCGCTTTCAGTGTCTTTTGTCAGCCCCGGTTCGTGATCCAAGGCATTAGCTAGCCATGGTTTTTGTCGCGAGTGGGGCGGTTGCGTGACCAAAGGCGGTCGCTCCCCGTCTCTTGCCTTCGCGCGTCAGTTGGAGATGAGGTTGCGGCGAATTTGCTCAGCCGCCGTGCGCGCAGCAGGTGCCTGTTGCGGGATGGAGACGGCGACGGGCGCGCGGGCCTTGCGCCGCAACAGATCGGGCCGCGGATGGGCCTTGGCGTCGGCTTCGAGATCGCGCAGCAACGCGGCGAGCAGAGGCGCTGCAACTTGCGAGGCGTGCAGATTGCGCGCCCACGGCTCAGATGCCGAGCCGGTGCCGACGACCACAACGTAGGAGTAGGCCGCACCGTTGTTGAATTGCAGCCCGCCGGCGATCCACGCGTCGACGGTGGCGTCGCGATCCTCGGTGACCTGCGTTCCCGTCTTGGCGAAGTGCAGCCTCAGCCCTGCGCGCCGCGCCGCGCACCAGGCATGCAAGGACCTGAGCGTTCCCGTCGGGCGGCCGCCGGGGGCGTAGCAGAGCGGGGCTTGCAGCAGCGTGCGCAGCAAAGGCCGCGCGCCGCGGCGGATGATCTTGTCGGGAAGGACCTTGCCGGCATCCTCGTGCACCACCTGATCGGCGCTGTCGGGGCGCGTGTAGTCGTAGGCCTTGATCATCGTTGGCGACTTGACGGGTGTGGCGCCGCGCCCGATGAGGCTTGCGAGCACGACGCCCGCCAGACGATGCACGCGGCGCGGCGCGCCGGCAATTTGGCCCAGGACGACGGCGGTCGACGGAGGCGTCCCCTCGCCCGAGGCATTGGCCGGCGGCATGGCGAAGCCGAGGGCGTCGATCAGCTTGGCGACCCGCGCCTGGCCGACGCGCGCCGTCCGCAGCAGCAATGGGTCGTTGAGCGAGCACGCGAAGGAGACGAGCGCGGTGCGTGCGCGCCGCTCCGTTCCGTGTCCGCATGCCTCCAGCCCGGTTGCGGGCGCCTGGCGGTCGAGATAAAGCGTTTGCGCGGTATCGCGCCCGGTGTTGGCGATGGCGATGGCCGCGATGATCTTGCCCGTGGACGCGAGCATGCGGCTTTCGCGCGCGGCATGATAGAAGCCCGTGGCGGCATCGCGCGCAAACGGCGAGCCGAAATAGGACGCCGTGGCGCCCTGCTCGAAATAGCGCACGATCTGGCCTTCCGCGTTGGCGGCCGCGACGATGACGCCCGGGCTCTTGCGCTCGTCGGTGACCTTGGCGGGGTCGAGCGTATAGCCGGGGTCGATCTTGGCAGAGAACTTCACATCGATCTGGGCGAGGCGGTCTTCCTCCTTGCGCGCGAACGCCAGATTGTCGCTCGCATCGAACGTGGTCGTCACCCCGCGCACGTAATCGCGCCACGCAAAGCCGTAAGCCTGCTTCATCTGCTCGCGCAGGCCGTAGCGGGCCGTCCCCATCAGCGCGTTGGCGCGGATGACGGGGTTGGCCTGGGCGCGCTGCGCCGATCCCGGCGCGTAACGGTCGAGCGCATTCTGCAGCCTCGGCCGGATCTTGGGATCGGGCGGGCCGCCGGCCATGGCGATGAGGTCGAACATCACCTGCTTCTGCTGCGCCTCGTCGACGATGAGTCGATCGGCGCAGGTGCGGGCGCGCACCTCGGTCAGGTAGCGCCAGCGGTCGAGCCGCACCGCGTTCAAGCGCTCGCTGCCCTCCAGCAGGATGATCGGCCGGTTCACCGCGGAGGCGAGCACGAACTGCTCGGCGACGGTCAGATCCTTCACGTCCTTGCCAAAGACGATGCGGCTTGTCAGCTCGATGCCCTGCAGAGGCGCGCCGCCCGTGCGCTGCGCCAGCCAAAGGTGGTTGGCCGACCATTGCTTCAAGGCCTCATTGTCGCCGCCCCGGGTCAGCTCGCGGTAGACGACGGGCGCCAGCCACCATTCGCCGAACTTGCGCTTGAGCTTGGCGAGCGCGCCTTCGTCCACGCGCGGCGGCGTCTTGTAGATGACGCGCACGAGCTGCATCGCCAGCGTCGAGCCGCCGATGCCGAGGCTCAAGTGCCGCGCCGCGATCGAGCGCCGCAGCGTGGACAGCGGAATCTTGAGGACGCCGCCGAGGTCGATGCCGAACGGATTGAGGACGCCACCGAGATTGCGGTCCTCCAGAAAAACGAGACATTGCCAGTAGGGCTCGGGCACCTCGCGCACGGGGATCGACTTGTGATCGGGGTTTGCGACGTAGTCCCCCAGATCGATCGGTTCAGCCGTGTAGTTGATGTCGCGCAGGCTATCGAGGCGCGG
>CAYUBZ010000015.1:0-19003 GCA_964443205.1 uncultured Hyphomicrobium sp.
GGGCGATAGATGCAACTGACACCGATGCGCTTCACCACAATCGAGGGGACCGAGGTGACGGTCAAGGTCAACTCGCCGCGCGAAGCCAAGACCGCGATCAAGGAGCTGCGCCACCGCAAGAAGGAGGTGGCGCTGCACCGCCGCGCGCTACTGCGCCAGCAGAAGGCCGCGCTGAAGGAGCGGGCCCGCATGGAGCGCGCGTCAGGCGAGCGCGCCCGCCGGCGCGGCGTGCTGGCGTCGCTGGCGAGGGTCGGGAGCCTGTTTCGCGCCAAGAAGCCGCTTCATGACCTCGACGCGGTCGAGCAGGAGCTGCACCTCGTCGACGAGACCATGCACAACCTCGACGTCTGCATCGTGCAGATCGAGGGCAAGTTGCTGTTGCAGGGGTGATGGCCGGCGCCTCCGCCGGCACGTTGAGCGGCCTGGCGCATGTGGACGGACAATTGCGTCCCCAAAAGCAATCGGGAGCCCTAAGGCCCCCGAGACGCAGCTACGCAACAACGGGTAAGCCGCTGTTAGGCGGCAACCGTGTTGTCGTCGCTCGGGTCGCGCAGCACGTAGCCGCGACCCCAAACCGTCTCGATGTAGTGCTGGCCCCCGGTGGCGGCCTGCAGCTTCTTGCGCAATTTGCAGATGAAAACGTCGATGATCTTCAGCTCGGGCTCGTCCATGCCGCCGTAAAGGTGATTGAGGAACATCTCCTTGGTCAGCGTGGTGCCCTTGCGGAGCGATAAGAGCTCCAGCATCTGGTATTCCTTGCCGGTCAGATGCACGCGCTGGCCGTTGACGTCGACGGTCTTGGTGTCGAGGTTGACCTTGAGGTCTCCGGTCTCGATGACCGATTGGGCGTGGCCTTTGGAGCGGCGCACAATGGCGTGGATGCGGGCGACCAGCTCGTCTTTGTGGAAGGGTTTGGTCATATAGTCGTCGGCGCCAAATCCGAGCCCGCGGACCTTGTCCTCGATGCCGGCAAGGCCGGAGAGAATGAGGATCGGGGTCCCGACCTTGGCCACCCGCAAGGTTTTCAAAACCTCGTAGCCCGACATGTCCGGCAAGTTCAGGTCGAGTAGAATGATATCGTAGTCGTAAAGCTTACCGAGATCGACGCCTTCCTCGCCAAGGTCCGTCGTATAGACGTTGAAACCTTCGGACTGCAGCATCAGCTCGATGCTTTGCGCTGTTGCGCTATCGTCCTCGATCAAAAGAACTCTCATGATCGTTCCTCTTGCCTTCCATCCCGCGCCGCTGCCCGATGCCGAAGGGATTGCCCGCATCCCTTCAGACTAAGTTATCGTTAGGAAACTACCGCCCGAAAGTTAACAAACCCTAATTAAGTCTTTCTTGGCGACCCAACTCTCTATCGAATTCCATGAACGCTGATATTGCCGACCACGCAGACCAGGCACGCACCACCCCTCACGTAGCGCGCAAGGGGGCTGCCGCCGCCCATAGAGGCGGCGCTCGCGGCCCTGGCGACCGCGTCAACACGGGACAAGATGGGATTGTGACCTCGAACGTGCGGACCCGGGGGCGGCGCATACCCGGCCGCCCAGCAGGTGCTGCTGTCTAGGCCGGGGAGTGCGCCGATCGAGCCCAAAGCGCCAACGAATCAAGAGGTAACAGAATTCGCCAAAGTCCCCTAGGGGCGCGGCGCCATTTTTTGGACGGCATTAGGCTTAATCTCGACAGAATGAGCTTCGCGTTGCTTTACCGCAACTTAATGGCAGCATGTCAGATTTGGTGCGAAGAACTGTCGGGGTGGTCTAGGCCCACCGGCAACCTTACCAAATTCGCTTAAAGAGCATGCGGTAGGACAACGAGGGACGACGTTTCCAGGCTGCGTTGGCACGGTTTTTGTGTGCTGCGGCATTGAGACTGCGAATGAATCCGGGGTATCGAACCATGAAAGCACGGGAATCCGCGCTGAGGTTGAAACGCTTCGAAGCCGACGAGAAGGCGCGCAAGGTCGCCGACCTCGAGCACATGATTCGCGAGTTCGAGGGCATGGCCAGCGACCTCGACCGCCAGATCAAGGCCGAGGAGGACCGGACCGGCGTCAAGGACCCTGCCCACTTCGCCTACTCGACCTTCGCCAAATCGGCGAGCCAGCGCCGCGACAACCTGCGCGCCTCCGCCGACGGCCTCAAGGCCAAGCTGGAGGCGGCCCAGCGCGAGCGCGACGATGCGCTGGAGCAGGCAGCCCGCGCCGATACGCCCGCGGGACGCTCCGAGTTGCGCAGCCGCCGCCGCGCCGATCGCCACTCGAGCGCCGTCCTGCGCTGAGACGCATCGCGCCGGCCCCCGTCGCGTCCGTTGTAGCCACGTGTTGTCGCCACGCGTCTTCGCCACGTGTTGCAGATCCGCTGCCACCCGGCCCCCCTGCACCCGACCCGCCTTGTTTTGGTTTCAAGCTCGTGCCAACCAATCGGGTGAGGAGCGCCCTGGCCTGAGCGCCACCCCGGCTATGCGCGGGGCCGTGCGCGGCCGAGGCCGAGCTTGAATGAAGCGAATGCAGCGACCGGGCCTCATCAGCGCCTGCCTCGGCGCCGCGACGAGCCTGCTTGCCAGCGGGTGCTCGGGCGCTTCGCCGCCCGTATTGCCCGCGCTACCTGACATTATTGCTGCCCTGTCGGTTAGCGAGGCCGAGGTCGTCGGATCCCCGACGGAGGTCTATGCCCGCGTGGCGCGGGGTGCTTTGGCCTGCTGGTTCGGCGTCTCCGGTCCACTTAAGGCCGACTACGTCTATCACGCCGAGGCGCAGCCGGCCGCCCAGGGTGGCAAGGCGGAGATCATCATCCACGAGCGCGACCGCTCCTCGGAAAATCCGCGCGGGCTCAAGGCCTTTCGCGTCTCAATTACGCCGAAGGGGGACACGGCCACCCTGGCGGTTGAGAACCTGAAGCTGGCCGAGCCGCAGGCAAAGTCCATGGAAAAGGACGTGCGCCGCTGGGCCGCCGGGGCGATCGGCTGCACGGAAGCAGACAGGGAATGGGCGCCGGAAGGCCCCGATCCCGACCCCGAGACGTGGAAATCCCACACCAAGAAAAAGGGCCAGTCCACGTGATGTAGAGGAAACGTGTCAGGAAATGAGGGGCCTGCGGGAGGATGCCTCCGGCCGGGCCACGTCACGAGGCCCCCGGCCGCTCGGCTAGTCCCGCCGGTACTCTTGGATGCGCGTGGCGCGTAGACCGGGGAGCCCATGCTTGTCGATCGAGCGCTGCCACGACAAGAACTCGTCGACGGTCAGCTTGTAGCGCTCGCAGGCTTCCTCAATGCTGAGCAGACCGCCGCGCACGGCAGCGACTACCTCCGCCTTGCGGCGGATCACCCAACGCTTGGTATCCTTGGGCGGAAGGTCGGCAACCGTCAGCGGGCTCCCATCGGGGCCGATGACGTAGCGCACCCGCGCCCTCATCTGTTGTTCGGTCATGATACTCGTTACACACTCACTGACCAGCCATCCTGGATAAACCAACACGATTAAGACCGGCCTAAGTTATTGAGTAAACATAACATAAACCGGGGCAGCCCGCCCCCGACAGCCGCCGTTAACGTTTACGCAACAAAGGCCGAAAATCCCCGGCCGGCGGGCACAGCGGGAAATGGCGGGAAATCACGGCGCGACTTGCCTCCAAGGGCGCTCCGGCCCTAAGTTTGCCCGCAAAGCAGGCCCTGCCGCCGGGCCGGCGGGGGCCGGCCCAAGCCCGCCCGCTCCTCGCGACCCGGATCGGCTCGTTCAGAATTAATGGTGCTTCGTCCAGTGGTTACCAACTCCCTCCTCGATGCCTCAGAAGCGGCGGTGCCGCGCCGGGAGGCGGACGTGCGCCGCCGCGTCGTCGTGGCGATGTCGGGCGGCGTCGATTCCTCGGTTGCCGCCGCGCTCATGACGCGGGCCGGCCACGACGTCATCGGCATCACGCTGCAGCTCTACGATCATGGTGCGGCCACGGGGCGCAAAGGGAGCTGCTGCGCGGGCCAGGACATCCACGATGCGCGCCGCGTCGCCGAGGCGCTCGCCATCCCCCATTACGTGCTCGACTACGAGAGCCGCTTCGCGAGCGCGGTGATGGCGAGCTTCGCCGAAAGCTACGTGGCCGGCGAGACGCCGATCCCGTGCGTCACCTGCAACCAGCAGATCAAGTTCCGCGATCTTCTGGAGACGGCCAAGGATCTGGGCGCAGACGTGCTGGCGACCGGGCATTACAT
Organism: uncultured Hyphomicrobium sp.; assembly: GCA_964443205.1. Lineage (GTDB taxonomy): Bacteria > Pseudomonadota > Alphaproteobacteria > Rhizobiales > Hyphomicrobiaceae > Hyphomicrobium_A. The sequence goes on from CAYUBZ010000015.1 coordinate 4,207, forward strand.
CCAGCGCCGGGAAGGCTCTGCCGGCCCGGAGATGGCCCGCGCCGCCGACACCGAGCGCGACCAGAGCTATTTTCTGTTCGCCACGACCCAAGAGCAGCTGCGCCACTTGTGGTTCCCGCTGGGCGGCATGCGCAAGGCGCAGGTGCGCGCGCTGGCCCACGAGTTGCGTCTGCCGGTTGCGGAAAAGGCCGACAGCCAGGACATTTGCTTCGTGCCGACCGGGCGCTACGCGAGCGTCATCGAGCGCCTGAAGCCCGGCGCCCTGAAGCCCGGCGACATTGTGCACGTGGACGGGCGCCGTCTGGGGCGCCACGATGGCATCATCAACTATACGATCGGTCAACGGCGCGGCTTGAAGATCCCCGGGCCCGAGCCGTTCTACGTCATCCGCCTCGATGCGAGCCGCAACGAGGTCGTGGTGGGACCGCGCGACCGCTTGCGCACCACGGGTCTTCTGCTTAAGAACACCAATTGGCTGGGAGACGAGCCCTTCGAAGATGCGATCGCCGACGGCCTGCCCGTCCACGTGCGCATCCGCTCCTCGCAGCCGCCGCAGCCGGCAACACTCTTTGCCGAGAGCAATGGAACGGCGCGGGTGATACTGGAGGACGGCGAGGACGGCGTCGCAGTGGGTCAGGCTTGCGTGTTTTATGCGGATGGTTGCGACGAGGCCCGCCTTCTTGGCGGCGGCTTCATCGCGCACACGCTGACGCGGACCAGCGCCGGCGCGGAACGGAGCGCTCCGACACTGAGTTGAACCGGGCTGCGCGCTCTTGAAGAAGCGGGCAAGCCGGGATCGTGTGGTTTTGGGTCGCGTTGGGAGAGGAGCGAGTCCCCAAATGAAATCGATGTCGCATACCGAGTTCCGCCGCCGACCGGCGCTCCTGGAGCGCGCGCAGGGGCGCATCGTCGGCATCGGCCGCATCGACGAGGGCGCCGTGCTCGACGCCTATCGCCGCTGGGCACCGATCTACGACTACACGTTCGGCCTCATCGCCCGCGAAGGACGCCGCCACGCCGTCGAGGTGATCAATGCCCGCGCCGGCCGTGTCCTCGAGGTCGGCGTCGGCACCGGGCTTTCGCTGCCCGACTACGAGGAGCACCTGGAGGTGGTCGGCATCGACCTGTCGCCGGAGATGCTGGAGAAGGCCCGCGAGCGCATCGCCACCGAAGGGCTCGATCACGTGACCGGGCTGCACGAGATGGACGCGGGCGACCTCAAGTTCCCCGACGCCGCCTTCGACAGCGTCGTCGCCATGTACGTGATGACGGTGGTGCCCGAGCCCGAGCGCGTGATGCGCGAGCTGGCGCGCGTGACCAAGCCCGGCGGCGAGGTGATGCTGGTCAATCACTTTAGTCAGCGCGAGGGGGTGCGCGGCTGGGTGGAGCGGCGGATGGCGCCGTTTGCCGACAGGATCGGCTGGCGCTCGGTGTTCGACGTATCCCGCGTCACGGTGTGCGAAGACCTGCAGCTGGTCGAGAGCAAGTCATTGAGGCCTTTCGGGCTTTTTACGATGCTGCGCTTCGCCAAGCGGGACGCCGCCGGCCACCGGGCAATCGCCGCGGAATGACGGGCTGCGCCGGAGGGCGGATTAGCCCAGCGCAAGCCGCCGACCGGCGCAATGCGCTTTGCCGTTGCGCTCTGCGGGGTGAGGAAGCCATGCCCGGTTGCGGCCGCCACCTTGACAGTCTCGGACCGCGCTCCTTATAGACCGCTGACGTGGCGGGATAGCTCAGTTGGTTAGAGCGGCGGAATCATAATCCGTAGGTCCCCGGTTCAAGTCCGGGTCCCGCTACCAAATCTTCCCCTTAATTACGATCGTCGTTTACCGTTTTTCGGGGCGCAGCGACGACCTCTTCCCGCATAGCTGAACCGCCGACAGCCAGTTCAGCGGTGCGGAACAAAACCATCTTACGAATACTACTACCTCATCCGGCGTATGCCGGCGCTGCGCCTTCCTACCTTCTCTGGCTAATTGCGATGGCCGAGTTTAAATGCCTACTCTTATGCATTCGCTTTGAGACGGCCAAATCGGCCCTAACTGGCTTCGAACAAGGAGCGAGAGACATTAGAATTGTGCCGTCTCCTCCGCCCGCGTCGGATGCCGAAGTAGCGTTGCCGCCCGCCGGCGCGTCGCCTAACGTTCGCCTTGCGTGGCGCATAGGGACGTTTGCAGGTCTCGCAGTGATTGAGATCCTGCTCGCCTCCTCCATCTACGGCTTCCCAACTATCAGCCGCAACTGGTCAAACCCAGTCTACATCACAAACCAATTCGCACTTTTCCTGCTGCTGGCAACTATCGCATTTCCGCTGGTTGCCTGGCCGCGGCGCGGTGAGCTCATCGAGCGTTGGAAGAGCGCGACGCAGGCGAGCAACTTGGCAACAAGCGTCTTGGTCAATTTGGGTGCGTTCGCCTTTCTCTTGATTGCAAGAGCAATGCTATCGCAATTTGATCTGCAGGAGATCGAACAGTCTTGGTTGTTGGGCTACTGCTTGTTGGTTCTCACAACGGGTGCGACGCTCGCCTTGGTCGCCGCGCCCTTACGGTTCTGGATCGACCTGGCAAAAAGGGCGCCGCTAGAAATAGCTCTCGCATTGGGCGCCGCGAGCTTTGCGCTCCTCGCCAGCGAGGTCTCCCAGCAAAGTTGGAAGTTATTGTCCACCGCGACGCTCGTCGTCTCGCGCTGGCTGTTGAGCCTTTACGAGCAAGATGTCATCGTCGACATGCAGACCCGCACATTCGGTACCGAGGAATTTCGCGTGCACATTGAGCCAGCGTGCTCCGGGTACGAAGGAATCGCGCTTATCATTGTATTCCTTGCAATCTACCTGTGGGTGTTCCGACACCAGCTGCGGTTCCCAAACGCGCTGTGCCTCGTACCGATCGGGATTGTGGCGATCTGGCTTTTGAACTCGGTGCGGATCGCCCTACTCGTGAGCATCGGAGCACACCTGTCACCTGCCGTTGCCCTAAACGGATTCCACTCCTGGTTTGGCTGGATTGCATTCCTTGCTGCAACCTTTGGGATCATCGCCGGGTCGCAGCGTAGCTCCTTCGTTTGGGCGGGGAGGCCTTTGCCGAGCCCTGTTGCTTGCGAGCCCAATCAATCGCATGACCGGCACGTCGCCGCCTACCTCAGCCCATTCGTGGCGTGCCTGGCGGCGAGCATCGTAGCGTCGGCATTCGCTCCTCACGATCAGTGGCTCTACGTCCTGAGGGTCGTCGCGGTCGGCGGGACGTTGTGGTATTTCCGCGATTGCTATGCGCGACTGCTGTCGGGCATCTCCGCCATTTCGGTGCTTGCCGGACTAGCCGTCGGAGTCGCATGGATTGTCACCGATCCCCTCCGGGGGCATGAAACACCGCTCGGGGAATGGATCTACCAGCTGCCCGTTTCGCTTGCCGTTCTCTGGATAACGATTCGGGCTTTTGGTTCTGTCGCTCTCATTCCCATTGTCGAAGAGCTTGCTTTTCGCGGATATTTGTGCCGCGCGCTGATGGCTCTCCGCGTCTCGCATATTTCACCGGGCCAGCTCCGCTGGATCGCGCTTGTCGTCTCCTCGGTAGCGTTCGGAGTTCTTCATGATCGCTGGCTGGCCGCGACGCTTTCGGGGGCTGTCTACGCGGCGCTGATGTTGCGCACAAAAAAGGTCGCTGATCCGATTGCCGCGCACATGGCGTCCAACGGCGTCATCATGTTCTGGAGTGTTGCGGCACAACAGTGGAGCCTGATTTAGGCCCCTTCAGCCGAACTTTAAATCCTCGGGCGACATCGCGCGGGAGTGAACTTTCCCCTTAACCAAGATCGCACACGCACCCTACGGAGCTTTTTCGCGCGGTTGCCAAGCGGCCGCGCGCCACTTCGTTTGTCGATGCCGCTACCTTAGACGTAGCCGCACCCTCACGAAAGGGGTGTGCTCGGCAGCTGCCGGCTACCACCAATGTCGCCGTGTCGGAATCGCGCGCGGCTTCGTAGGATGCTCCGTAAGATGATTGAGTTCACTTGATCGGCAACGAGCGCTTGATCGGCAACGAGCGATGAACGGCCTCGGATCGCTGCCGCACCGTCTTGACGAAGTTTTCGGGGCCGATCGGCGAGCGGCGATTTGGATTTCCACTGCGCACAACGTTTAGGGGAATGCCCGGCCTCTTTTTGCGAAGCCTCGCTCGTCGCTGAGGCTTCACGGAAGGGCCTTCTGTCGTCGTCTCGTTTGAAGGCTAGGCGCTCTGCGAAGTCGGTTGGAGGTGTCTGAATGAACGCCCAAAACAAGGCTTTGGATGGCGCCGTTAATCGTCCGTCAGATGCGGCACATCGCCGGCTGGGGCGGCAAGTTCATCGTTCCGATTCCCAAAGTTGCCGTCATCGATCCCGTGGAGGTAAGCCAATGAAGGTCGTTCTATTTTGCGGTGGGCTTGGCACCCGCATTCGTGAGTACTCCGAGAACATTCCGAAGCCAATGATCCCGGTAGGTCATCACCCGATCCTATGGCATGTGATGAACTATTATAGCCAGTACGGACACCGCGATTTCGTGCTCTGCCTCGGCTACAAGGCGAACGTCATCAAGGAGTTCTTCCTCAATTATAAGCCGCAGATCTTCGCCGACTGCGTCGTATCCAAGCAGGGAACGAACGTTGAGCTCTTGTCCGAGATCAAGGAGGACTGGCGGGTCACGCTGATTGACACCGGGATCTGGCGCAATATCGGCCAACGTCTTGCGGCGGTGCAGGACTACGTCAAGGACGACGAGTACTTTCTCGCCAACTACAGCGACGGGCTGACCAACGTATGTCTCGACGACATGGTCGAGACTTTCAAGAAGAGCGGGAAGATCGGCTGTTTTCTTGCAATCCGACCACCGCTCACCTACCACCTCGCCGACATCGATCCGGAAGGAAACGTTCGGGAATTCCGCACCTCCGATCGCTCGGAGATCTGGATCAACGGCGGCTACTTCATCTTCAGGCGTGAAATCTTCGACTACCTGAAGGAGGGCGAGGAGCTCGTGCTCGAGCCTTTCACGAGGCTGATCGCGGAAGGCCAGCTCATGGCCTACAAGCACCACGATTTCTGGCGCTCGATGGATACGCTGCGCGATCGGCAGATCCTGGAGGACATGGTCGAGCAGGGCAGCATGCCCTGGCGCATCCATTCAGATACCATGCGCGGAGACATCGCTCCGCGACCGGTGGAGAGAACGCGGGCCCGCAGGAGGCAGAGAGCATGAGGCCGCTTCCGCTGGTCGAGCCGGGGGCGAAGCTCTCGGTGCTCTGCCTCGGCGCTCACTCGGACGATATCGAGATCGGCGTCGGGGGCACGATCCTGGGCTGGATCGCGGCCGGCGTGAAGCTTGACGTGTGCTGGTGCGTACTGAGCGCAAAGGGTGCACGGCGCAAAGAGGCCATGGCTGCGGCAGAAGCGGTGCTCGAAGGGGCCGCTTCGCGGCGCATCGAGCTTGGGGAGTTTCGTGACGGCTACTTCCCCTATGAGGGGGACGAGATCAAGAGCTGGATCGAGGATCTCAAAAAGCATGTCGATCCCGACATTGTATTTACGCATCGCAAGGACGACGCGCACCAGGATCATCGCGAAATCTCACGCCTGACCTGGAACGCCTTCCGCGATCATCTCGTGCTCGAGTACGAGATTCCGAAATGGGACGGAGATCTGGGACAGCCAAACGTCTACGTGGCGATGTCGGAGGAGACGTTCGCGCGCAAGTCGACGCTGCTTCAAGCGTGCTTTGCTTCACAGAGGTCGAAGGATTGGTTTGACGCCGAGACGTTCCGTGGCCTCGCGCGGCTAAGGGGAATGGAGTGCCGGGCCCCGGATCGCTTCGCCGAGGCCTTTCTGGCACGCAAGATCCGCGTCGCCTGAACGCAAGATCGCTAACCGACATTTTCGTTGGAGGTACCGGTCGTGGAAGCACTCAGCATTCTCGAGAGTCTGGTGAGACATCGTCGGGTGGAGCCGAGCCCGACCCCGCTTTCCCCTTCCGCGGCAGGCGGCCGTGCCATCCTGGAAAGCGCCGACACACTCAAGACTCGGCTGCGGGCCGACGACTGGGTCGAAGTACGCTCCAAGGAAGAGATTCTCGGCACGCTTGACGAGAAGGGACGCTTGGAAGAGCTGCCGTTCATGCCCCAGATGTTTCAGTATTGTGGGCAGCGGTTCCGGGTATTCAAGCGCGCGCACAAGACTTGCGATCCCATCTACACCATGGCCGGGCGGAAGTTGGAGAATGCCGTGCATCTCGAGCTGCGGTGTGATGGCAAAGCTCACGGCGGTTGCCAAGTCGGTTGCCTGCTCTTCTGGAAGGAAGCCTGGCTCAAGCCTTTGAATGAGGCCGGGACGGCCCCCGCGCCCCACCGCATCGAGCGGCCAGCCATATCCGGCAATCCGGCGCGTTGCTCCGAGCAAGACGTGTACCGGGCGACCTCCGAGCAAGGTGTCGAAAACGGAAAGGCCTATACGCGCTACTTCTGCCAGACGACAGAGCTTCCCAAGTTCACGAAGCCGCTCCCGTGGTGGAGTCCCGCTCAGTACGTGGAGGACTACACGTCGGGGAATACAACGCTTGGGAAAATGGCGTTTGGGCTCTTCTATTCGATATTTGTCCGCTATCCGACGCGGCTTGCTCCGGCCCGTTACGTCTACAATTTCCTAATGGCGCTCATCGGCGGTAAGCGCAGCCCGGTCGACTGGGGCTTGATTCGACGCGGACGGCCTCACCCGTTCGTCGATCTCAAACTCCAGCCGGGTGACCTGGTGCGAGTGAAGACCCACCAAGAGATCCTGAGCACACTCGACAGGCGCAACAAGAACCGCGGCCTCTACTTCGATGTTGAGATGGTTCCTTTCTGCGGGCGCGTCTATCGCGTCCGCTCGCGGGTTGATCGCTTCATCAATGAGAAGACCGGCCGGATGATGTCACTCAAGACGCCGGCCGTCATAATGGAGGGCGTCTTTTGTCGGTCGCACTTCAGCAAGCGACGCATGTTCTGCCCGCGTGGACTCCACTCATGGTGGCGCGAAGTCTGGCTGGAGCGCGTCTCCGAGGCTGAGATCGGCGACGCCGATCTGACGCCTTGCAAGACGCTGCAGTTGCAGACGGACCGGCTGAATGCCGCACGGGCCGAGACGTAGGATCGCAACTTGCAGGCGCCCGACTCCGGACGAAGAGCCAATGACGAGTCTTGATCAGGCAAAGCGCTGCATTGGCCCGCGGCCATCGGCTCCGCTTGCGGAGCCTCAGATGGAGCGGCTGAAGGAAAAGACAATTCGCGCCGGCGCGGCGCGGCTCGCCGGACAAGGCGGCAGGGCGGTCCTCCGCCTCGGCACGATCGTCGTTCTCGCGCGCCTGCTCGATCCCAGCGATTTCGGCCTGGTGGCGATGGTCACCGTCATCACCGGCGTCTTCGAGATCTTCATGACCGGAGGGCTCTCCGCGGCGACTGTTCAGCGAGTAGAGATCTCCGATAGGCAGATCTCCACCTTGTTCTGGGTGAACATGGCGATCGGCGTTCTTCTCGCACTTCTGTGCCTGGCCGCAGCCCCCCTTCTCAATGTCTTCTATGAGCAGCCGAAGACCGCGTACGTCCTTGCCGCCCTGGCGCCCAGCTTCATCTTCAATGCGGCAGGCGTTCAGCACATCGCCCTTCTTCAGAGACGCCTGCGCTATGCCACTCTATCGTCGATTGAGGTCGGGAGCGAGCTCGTTGCCGGCGCACTCAGCATCGGTTTGGCGCTGGCCGGATGGAGCTATTGGGCTCTCGTCATAGGCGTCGTGGCCGCACCTCTCGTGATCACCGTCGGTGCCTGGATCGCGACTGGGTGGATCCCGAGCGGGCCCCGGCGGGACAATGACGTATCGTCGATGCTGCGTTTCGGCGGCACGGTTACACTCAACAACCTGATCGTTTACATCGCGTACAACCTCGAAAAAGTCCTTCTTGGCCGCTACTTCGGTGCGGACGCTTTGGGTCTCTATGGCAGGGCCTATGAGCTCATCAACCTGCCGACGCGTATACTCAACGGCGCAGTCGGCAGCGTTGCCTTCTCGGCGCTGTCGCGGCTGCAAACGGATCCCGCGCGCTTCCGCACCTATTTCCTCAAGGGCTATTCGCTCGTCGTCTCGCTTACACTCCCCACGACGATCCTGTGCGCCGTGCTAGCCGACGACATCATCCTCGTGGTGCTGGGGCCGAAGTGGAAGGACGCCGCTGAGATATTCCGGCTATTGGCCCCGACCATCCTCGTTTTCGGCATGATCAATCCGCTTGGTTGGCTTCTCTGGTCCGTAGGCCTTCAAGACCGCAGCCTGAAGGTCGCCTTCGTGTTGTGCCCGATCGTGATCTGCTCATATCTGATCGGCATACCCTATGGTCCGACTGGCGTGGCGTTCGCCTACTCCGTTGCGATGACCTTGTGGCTCGTTCCCCACGTCATGTGGTGTGTGCACGGCACGCCGGTTGGGTTTGGCGACCTGATGTCGGCCGTCGCGCGACCGCTGCTCTCGGGCGTCGCAGCGGCAGCGGCGGCGCTTCTCGTTCAGCATTTGGCGGCTCCAATCCCGTATCCTCTCGTGCGCCTGGCGCTAGCCGGAGCCGCCATGGGGCTCGTCTACATCGCGACCCTTGTCTTCGTCATGCGGCAGAAGGAGCTGTACGTCGACCTGCTGAGAGGGCTGAAGGGGGCCACCTAGGCGTCGTCGGCGTGTCGCGGGGCTACCTCTTAAGAGGGACCCGAGCAAAATTGTACGCCTTAACTACGCCTCCTTGCGGAATGTGATCCGCAGACGGAGCGCATTAACAATGAGAGCTCAGCAGTGAAGACATATCGTCTCGTCTGCCACATCGCCATGGCCTTTGGCCTTCTAGCCATTCCGCGGGGATGAGTTCATCCCGCTCTAGCACCCTGGTACTATTTCTTCGCAGGTACGACGCGTGACAAGCAATTCACCCAGGCTGTCGATCGGTCTACCCGTCTACAACGGTGAAAGATTCCTGGCGGAAGTTCTGAGCAACTTCCTGGCGCAGACCTTCACGAATTTCGAGCTCGTCGTCTGTGATAATGCGTCGACCGACGGAACGCAGCAAATCTGCTTGGCCTACGCTCGACGCGACAAACGCATCCACTATTTCCGCAACCCGATCAATCTCGGCGCCGTTCCCAATTTCAATCGCGCCTTCCAGCTGTCACGTGCTCCTTTGTTCAAATGGGCCGCACATGACGACATGTACCGCAGCACCTTCCTTGAGACCTGCGTGCGGATCCTCGATGCGAACCCAGACGTCGTTCTCGCGCATTGCGGCTCGACTTTTGTCGACGAGAACGGTGAGACATTTCCTTACGACAATGCGACATTGACCTATGTGGACCCCTACACCGGGGTGCATCAAACCCCCGATAGTCCCGCAATCGGCGACAGCCCCCACGCCGCCGCCCGCTTCTGGCAGGTGTTGGCGGGTGCCCGATGGGCCACCCACATGTTCGGCGTCATGAGGCGCGACGCGCTCGCGCAAACGCGGCTGATTCCCAATTTCTCCGGCGGCGATCGCGCGATGTTGGCGGAGCTCGCGCTGCTGGGCCGCTTCCAGTCGGCCGACGAGATCCTGTTTCTGAAGCGCTTCCACGAGCATGTCTCCTGGGCACTGACCCAGAAAGAGCTCAAGGGCTTTCTCAGCACCGATGGCAAGGCGTACTCCCGCAGGGCCCGCCAGCTTCAGGCATTCATTTCCGCTCCGCGCGGCAAGCCCGTCGGCCTATTCACCAAAGCCACGTGCGTCGCCATGGTCGCTGCGCACAGCGCCAAGATTGCGCTTCAAGCGCTGGGGCAAAAGGATGCGCAGAACGCGGCTCAAGGGTCGGTCTGGCGGAGCAAGAACAGAGCGGCCGCTTTAGGCCGACACGCCGCCCCGAAAGCGATGGCGGCGGTTCACCATCGTGCTCAACATTTGTTGCGCCACGGCGTGATCGCTGTCACCCGTAGCCCTCAAATTGAGGTCTTACCAAGCCTGTCCAAATTGTGCCGGCGGAGTAGAAACGGAGACCGGATGTGATCTTTACCGAGACCAAGCTCAAGGGAGCCTTCGTAATCGAGCTCGAACGGCGCGAGGATGAACGCGGCTATTTCGCTCGCGCCTTCTGCCAGAACGAATTTGACCAGTACGGTCTGAAGCCGATCATCGCTCAGGCCAACATCGCCCACAATCGCAAGAAGGGCACCGTGCGCGGAATGCATTTCCAGTATCCGCCGGCCGCCGAGACGAAGCTCGTTCGCTGCACGCGCGGGGCCATCCTCGACATCATCGTCGATCTTCGCCCCGAGAGTGCCACCTACCTTCAGCACGTAGCGGTCGAGCTCACCGAGGACAACATGTGCGCTCTCTACGTGCCGGAGCGGTTCGCTCACGGCTATCAGGCGCTGCGCGACGACACGGACACCAGCTACCAGGTCGGCGAATTCTACACGCCGAGCGCAGAGGGCGGGCTGAGACACGACGACCCGCGGCTTGGTCTCGAGTGGCCGCTTCCTGTCACTGTGATCTCGCCGAAAGACCAGGCGTTCCGCCCCTTCGACGAAATCGAGCTGGAAGTCAGGCGGAGAATGTCGCCGCGGAAAGCCGCCTTCGGCGTCGAAGCGGCGACTGCTTGAGCAAGAGCGGCTTCAACTACGGTATTAGCGCGCGGGAGTAATGACAATGTGGATCGTGGACACCGCCCTAAAAGAGCGTGAGGAGCTGGGCAAGCCTCTGCGAGTGGGCATTGTCGGCGCGGGCTTCATGGGTCAGGGGCTCACCAACAAAATCGTTCACAGCACGCCGGGCATGCGGGTGGTCGCCATATCCAACCGGCGGGTGGAGAGAGCGGCCGACGTGTTCCGCTACGCGGGACTGGACGATATCGTCATTGCGGACTCCCAACGGCGCCTCGACGAGGCGATCCTCGCCTCCCAACCGGTCGTGACCGAGGACGCCTTGCTGCTGGCACGCAGCAATCACATCGACGTGCTCGTGGACGTCACCGGCTCGGTCGAGTTCGGTGCCCGCGTGGTGCTCGAAGCGTTCCAGCACGGCAAAGACGTCGTGCTGATGAACGCCGAGCTCGACGCGACCATCGGGCCCATCCTTCAGACCTATGCCGATCGGCACGGCGTCATCATGACCGCCTGCGAGGGCGACGAGCCCGGCGTGCAGCTCAATCTCTATCGTTGGGTAAAGGGTCTCGGGCTGACGCCTCGCCTTCTCGGCAATATAAAGGGTTTGCAGGACCCCTACCGGAACCCGACGACGCAAAAGGGCTTTGCCGATCGGTGGGGCCAAAACGCGGCGATGGTCACCAGCTTCGCCGATGGCTCGAAGATCAGCTTCGAACAGACCATCGTCGCCAACGCGACCGGCTTCAAGGTTCGATCGAGGGGCATGTCGCGCGGCTTGGAATATACCGGCGACATTCTGAAGATCGGCGAGATCTATGATATCGAGGAGTTGCGCGCACTCGGCGGTGCCATCGACTATGTCGTGGGGACGCCGCTGACGAAGGTCTATTGCCTGGCCGAGCACACCGATCCTAAGCAGCGCCACTATCTGAATCTCTACAAAATGGGGCCCGGTCCGCTCTACTCGTTCTTCGTTCCCTATCATCTGGTGCATTTCGAGGTGCCCAACGCCATCGCCCGGGCCTGCCTGCTGCGTGATCCCGTCTCCAGGAACCTCGGCGGACCGGTGGTCGAGGTATGTGCGGTGGCCAAGCGGGATTTGAAAGCGGGCGAGGTCCTCGACGACTACGGGATGTACATGACCTACGGCGAGGCGGTGAACGCCGATGAGATGAGCGCGGGACGCTACCTGCCGGAGGGCCTCGTGCAAGGGTGCCGCTTGAGGCGCAATATCAGCAAAGATTCCGTCATCACCTACGACGAGGTCACGCTGCCGTCCAACCGGCTGGCTGACCAGCTGCGCGCCGAGCAGTATCGCAAATTCCGCGGCGAGACCTGGCTGGAGGAGCTGTTGCGCGGCTCGCGCGTAAGCGAGGGTGTGACAGCACGTGAAGATCGGGCCGGAGCTCCGGTCGGATAGTGTTCGCTATTCCGCGGCGCTGCGCGGCGGCCCGCCAGCGGTGCATGGTAAAAAGGAAATGCTTGGAAAGCTAAACATGCTGGATGTTGATCATGCAAATTCGCTCAGCTGAATGGGTCGTTGTTCGTAGCAAGGAAGAAATCCTTGCAACGCTCGACAAGAACGGACGCCTGGAGGGACTACCCTTCATGCCGGAGATGTTTGCGTATTGCGGCCGGCGCCTACGCGTCAGCAGTTCGGCGCACAAAACCTGCGGACCCGTTCAGGGTCGGTATGTCGCCTTGCAGACCACAAATCTTGTGCATCTCGGCTGTCGCTGCGACGGCAAAGCCCATGACGGCTGTCAGAACGGTTGTCTGATCTTCTGGCACACCGCATGGTTGCGACATGCCGACGCCGACGCATCTGCATCAGTGGCCAACGGATCCAGTGGTTGCACCTACGCGGATGTCGTTGCTGCGACGAGGCTGCCCGATCTGGACGGAGCCAAGCGCTATTCGTGTCAGGCGACTGCGCTGACGAGCTATGCGCACCCGCTGAGATGGTGGGACGCCCGCGCTTATTTGAAGAGCTACCAAACGCGCAATCACACGCTGCGCGAGCTGATAAACGGCATCAGCTTCATGATCTTTTGCAAGATCGCCGGTCCCCACGGCGAGCGCTTCGGCGCGCGGCGCTTCTATGACGCGTTTCAGGCATGGCGTGGCGGCAATCCGTTCCCGCGCCGCTTCGGTCTGGTGCCCCCCGGCAAGAAGACGCCTGTCGTCACGCTGGGCCTGAAGCCGGGCGACTACGTCCGCATCAAATCGCACCAGGAGATCCTCGAGACGCTGACCCATGACGGCAAGAACCGCGGCATGGGCTTCGACGCCGAGCTGGTTCCATTCTGCGGCGGCGTCTTCCGTGTCTTGACGATGGTCGAGCGCTTCATCGACGAGGAAGTGGGCGTGATGCGCCACTTGAAGACGCCCGCAGCCATTCTCGAGAATGTCTATTGTCTGTCGCTCTACACGGGCAAGCGCGCTTTCTGCACGCGAGGCTATTACTCATGGTGGCGCGAGGCTTGGCTGGAGCGCGTCTCGGACGAAGCTGTGGTGGTGGAGGAAGGGCAGCGGGAGTGCCCGATGTCGGCGATGCGCACGCCTGAGACCGTCGCCGCCTCCGCACCGAGCCCACCCACGTGATGATTTGCTGCGAAATGCCGAAGTCATGAACCTTACGGTGATAACACCGGTCTTGAACGGCGGCCCGCTGCTCAGGGATTGCATGGAGTCCGTGCGGCGCCAGCGTCGTCACGGCGAAACGGTCGAGCACATCATTCTCGACGGCGGCAGCACGGACGGCAGCGTCGCGTTGGCCCGCTCTCTCGGCGCGCGCGTGATCGAGAGACCGGATCTCGGCCTCAATGATCGCGTCAACCTGGGCTTTGCCGAAGCTGCTGATGGCCTGGTGCTTTTCATCGGCGCCGATGATCTGTTGGTCGAGGGTTGCGTGCCGCGCGTGCTGGCCGCCTATCGCGCCACGGGACGACGCTGGGTGGCGGGCGCCGTACGCTGGATTGACGACGCCGGCCGGCATCTCGCAGTGTTGCGCCCAATCTTTTCCAGCGTCACTGCAGAGCAGCATGCAGCCATCGGACATCCGCTCATTCACATGTCGGCGACTTGGATAGAGAAGAGCTTCTTTCAAGAAGTCGGCGGCTTCAATCCCAAATACCGCATCGCTGCGGAGTACGATTTCACGACGCGTGCTCTCGCCGTGGCGCCTTTCGCTCGACTGACAGAAGTGATCAGCGCCTGGCGCCTGACCGGCGATAACCTCAGCGTCGTCAATCGCCAGCGTCAGGCCGAAGAATATCGTGCCGTTAGCCTCGCCCACGGTCCAAGAAGTGAGACGTTTCGGATGCTTTGGCGCTATGGGCATCGCGCTTTGTTCAATCTCGCCAACCCCGACTATGTTCGAGGCAAGACGATAAGTCGGGTGAGGTACAAGCTTGGAATGGGATCCGGGGCACGTTTCTGACAGGAAAAGCGGCAGCGGCCGTGGTCTTAACGCGGCGCCAGTCGCGTGACGACGTTGCCTCGGTTCAACCCGCGATGAACTCAATGGCTCCGGCATCCGTGTGATGAATGTCTTTCCCCGGCGCAGGGCCACATCGACGCTCGCCCTCCCCTGGACGGCGGAAGTGACCGACATAAGCATCGGGGCCGATGATGAAGTCGTACTGAATGGCGATCGAGCCATTCGTCGCGTGACCTGACGGCCCGTTTGGCGATTTGAGTTAAGCCTTTCGTTGGCTGGCTGGCTCGCCGTTTGGAGTACTGTCGATTGAAGATGACGCGTGCTTAAATGAATACCCTGATCCAACCCGCGAAGCGACGATAATGGTTAATGCGCGCACACGATGTCGAATTTGCCGGGGATGACATTTGCTGGGGACGCGTGGTGGATCCCATGCAATCGACCGGCAACCCGCAATGAGAAATGGATTTGCAGCCCATGAGAATGCATCAGGAGTGGCGCCAATCTAGTTGCACGATCGCCGTGCTGAGCGTTGCTGTTCTATGCGGCGGCTCACTTGCCGGATCCGCCCAAACCTTCAGAGAAGGCGCTCTGGCGACACCGGCCGCAATGGTTCCCGAGGTGCCTTCTCGACCGCCTCAAGAGGACAATTATGCCGTCGGGACCTTTGACGCCCGAGCGGAACCGGCGAC
>CAYUBZ010000016.1:0-18593 GCA_964443205.1 uncultured Hyphomicrobium sp.
TTCTGGGAGACGCTCTACGAGCCGGCCATCCGGCGCGCCGCCGGGTTGGGCCGCGCCGCGCGGCGTCCCGATCCGGATCTTTATGAGAAGGCCTGGGCGCACTGCGACGTGCTGGTGATCGGGTCGGGTCCGACCGGGCTGATGGCGGCGCTGACGGCGGCGCGGACCGGCGCCAGAGTTATCCTCGCCGAGGAGGATTTCTCGCTTGGCGGGCGGCTGCTGGCGGAGCCGTACAGGATCGACGGAAAACCGTGCATGTCCTGGCTGCAAGGCGCCATGGACGAGCTTCAATCCTTCACGAACGTGCGCCTCATGCCGCGGACAACCGTCTTCGGAGCCTACGATCAAGGCACCTACGGCGCCGTGGAACGGGTCAGCGATCACCTGTCTGCGCCACCCCCATTCCAGCCGCGCCAGCGCCTCTGGCGGATCGTAGCCAAGCGCGCGGTGCTGGCCGCCGGCGCCATCGAGCGGCCCATCGCGTTTCCCGACAACGACCGCCCCGGCGTCATGCTCGCGGGCGCGGTGCGCACCTACATCAACCGGTTCGGCGTCACGCCGGGCCGGCGCGCCGTCGTCTTCACGACCGGCGATGACGGCTGGCGCACGGCGAAAGCGCTCGCGGCGGCCGGCGTCGACGTCGCTGCCGTCGTCGATCCACGCGAGGAGCCGGTGCTCGAGGAGAGCGTCCCCCCGCGCGCGATCCTGCGCGGAAGCGTCGTGACGCGGGCGCTCGGCGGCCGCCGCGTCGAAGCCGTGGAGGTGCGCGACAAGACCGGCCACCGCGCCACCATCGATTGCGATCTGGTTGCCGTCTCGAACGGTTGGAATCCCGCCCTGCACCTGACGTGTAATCTGGGTGCCAAGCCGCACTGGAGCGAGGTGATCAGCGCGTTCGTGCCTGCGACGCCACCACAAGGCATGGCGGCCGGGGGCGCGGCTGCCGGCCGCTTCACCCTGTCGGAGGCCCTGGCCGACGGTGTGCGACTGGGGGAAGCTGCGGCACGGGAGGCCGGGTTCGCTGTTTTCGCTGCACCGCCTCAGTCGCCTGTGGCCGAGCCAAGTGAAACCTTCGCCATCGCGCCCGTGTGGCACGTGAGGGGCACGCAGGGCAAAACCTTCGTCGATTTCCAGAACGACGTGACGACCAGCGACATCGAACTCGCCCACCGCGAAGGCTACGGCGCGGTCGAGCACTTGAAGCGCTACACCACGCTCGGCATGGCGACCGACCAGGGCAAGACGGCGAACGTCACCGCGCTCGCCGTCATGGCGGAGCTGACCGGGCGCACCATCCCAGAGGTCGGGACCACGGTCTTCCGGCCGCCCTTCACGCCGGTGAGTTTCGGCGCGCTGGCCGGGCACAGTCGCGGCAAAGAGTTCCGCCCAACCCGTTTGCCGCCAAGCCACGACTGGGCCCAAGAGCAGGGCGCGGTTTTCGCCGAGGCGGGGCTGTGGCTGCGGGCGCAATACTACCGGCGTCCCGGAGAGACGGACTGGCAGAGAAGCGTCGCGCGCGAGGCCGCGACGGTGCGTACCGCGGTCGGCATCTGCGATGTGTCGACGCTCGGCAAGATCGACATCCAAGGCACCGATGCCGGCGCCTTTCTCGATCGCGTCTACGTCAACACGCTGTCGACGCTGGCGGTTGGCAAGGTGCGCTACGCCGTCATGCTGCGCGAGGACGGATTGGTCATGGACGACGGCACGGTCTGTCGGCTGCGGCCGGAGCACTTCCTCGCCACCACCACGACGGCCAACGCCGCGAAGGTGCTCGAGCATCTCGACTTTTGCCATCAGGTGCTGTGGCCAGATCTCGACGTCTCAATCGTTCCCGTCACCGAGCAGTGGGCGCAGATCTCCATTGCCGGGCCGCGCGCACGCGACGTCCTGCAAAAGCTTGTCGATCGCCCTGAGGACGTCTCGAACGAGGCGCTGCCCTACATGGCGTTCCGCGAGGTGGCGATCGGCGGCGCGCGCTGCCGCCTCTTTCGCGTCTCGTTCTCGGGCGAGCGCGCCTACGAGCTTGCCGTGGCGGCCGAGCTCGGCGATGCGCTGATGCGGGCGCTCATGCGGGCCGGCGCCGGGTTCGGGATCGCGCCTTATGGCACGGAAGCGCTCAACGTGCTGCGGATCGAGAAAGGACATGCCAGCGGCCCCGAGATTGACGGGCGCATGACGCTCGGCGATCTGGGGCTGGCCAAGATGGCCGCGCGAAACAAGGACTTCATCGGCCGCGTCATGGCCGAGCGGCCCGCGCTCATCGACGCGGAACGGCCGGTCCTCGTGGGCTTGGTGCCTGTCAATCGTACGGATGCGCTTTCGCCCGGGGCGGCTCTCATCGGCATGGACAGGCCTGCGACGGCTGAGCACGACGAGGGCCACGTAACGTCGGTTGCCTATTCGCCCACACTTGGCCACGACATCGCGTTGGGATTTCTGCGGTGGGGCGTGGAACGCATCGGTGCGCCCATCCGGGTGGTTGATCTCCTGCGCGGCTTGGACATCTCCTGCCGGGTCGCGCATCCGGTTTTCATCGATCCGAAGGGAGATAGGCTGCGTGGTTAGCACCCCACTCATCGCCCGTTCCGCCCTTGGTAGTGCCGCGCAGCCCGGTCGTTATGGCGCGCACGGCGAAGGGCCGCCCGGCGTGATCCTTGTCGCGCGCACTGGCCTTGCCATTGCGCATATCGCGTCCCGGAAAGGCAAGACGCTGGACGTTATGCAACGCTTAGCGGATGTGCTGGGGACGATGCCCGAGGATGGGCCGCGGCACGTAGCGGGAGCAGGCATTGCGCTGGTGGGCTGTGGGCCGGGCCAGTGGCTGGCGCTTGCCGAGGGGGAGCGACAGTTGATTTCCAGATTGACGGTTGCCGTGGCCGGTGCCGCCTCCATGGTCGACCTCACGTCGGCGAAGGCCGTCATGGGAATTGCGGGTCCGCGTGCCCGCGATGTCCTGGCCAAAGGCTGCGGACTAGATCTCGAGCCCGCGGAGTTTCCGTCCGGCAGCGCGGCGGCCGCGCAAGTGGACCACATCGCCTGCCAGCTGTGGCAGATCGATGCGACGCCCGCCTACGAGCTGATGGTTGGCCGCAGCCTGGCCAAGAGCTTCTGGTCGTGGCTGACGGCGTCTGCGGCCGAGTACGGCTACGAGGTCAGATAGCAGGGAGCCCCGCCCGACGTGGATCAAGCGCCGGACAGGGCTTGGGGAGGAAGTGTACGCAAAGCTATTTTCCGTTCAGCTTCTCGTAGGACTCCTTCTCGTGTCTGCCGACCTTGACGATGGACAGCACGGTCAGGGCAATGGCAATGCCAAGGATCGCATAGAGCACCGCGGGCTTGTCGGCGAAGGTGAAATACTCCGCCGCACCGTCCCATTTCGTGATCGGGCTAGCCATTGGTCGCATTCCTTTCGAGTTGACGCCGTTGGCGTCGTTGTTGCGTTTGGATGGTCATTCGGCGGGCTGCAGGCCCAAGGCCGAGCTGCCTTCCGGATAGGCCTTGAGCGGCACCTCCGCGAGGTCGAGGCCGACGGTTTGCACGTCATCGGGCACGCGCAGCAGGCGCACGGTCTTCAGAACGTAGGCGACGATGTAGCCGGGGAAGAAACCCAACGCGAAGCAAACGATGAGGCCGACAATCTGCCCTGCCATCGTCACGGGCGGGGCATCGCCGGGGTTGGGATACCCGGTGGCCAAGAGCCCGACCGCCACCAATGAGAGGATGCCGCACCAGCCGTGCACGGCGACTGCACCCACGGCGTCGTCGACGCGCAGCTTGGTGATGGCGTCGTTGACCATCTTTATCGACGCGCCGCCCGCGAAGCCGACAACGAAGGCGAGCGGCGGGTACCAGACATCGATGCCCGCTGCGGCAGCGATGATGCCGCCCAGTCCGCCTGACATCATCCAGAACGGATCGCGGGTGAAGGCCCAGGCGCCGATGACGCCGCCTGCAAAGCCCATCAGCGTGTTGAACCCGACGGACGAGAGTGTCATGGGCTGCCCGTAGATGTTGGTCCATTGGGCGCCGTTGACCATGATCACGCAGGCGGCGAGGAAGCCGAAGAAGCCCACGATGATCATCATCAGGCCAACGAGGATCATCGGCACATTGTGTGCTGAGATGTCATTGGCGGTCCCATCCGCGTTGAACTTGCCGATGCGCGGTCCAAGAACGATGAGTACGCCGAGCGCAAACGATCCCGCAACGAGATGCACGATGCCGCCGCAGCCGAAGTCGTGGAAGCCCCACTGCGTGAGCAACCAGCCGGACGGATGCCAGCCCCACGCGGCGGCCAGGATCCACAAGACCGACCCGAGGAGGATGGCGAGTAGAACGAAGCCCGACATCTTGATGCGCTCGATGACGGCGCCGGAGAAAATGGATGCGGTGGTTGCGGCGAACATCGTGAAGGCCGCCCAGAAGACGCCGGTTGCGTTGTCCGACAAGTTGGGGCCCATCGCCATCGCCCAGGGCAGGCCGGCATCGCCGTCGGCCGTAGGGAGGAAGCCGCTCGGAAACGCCAGATAGATCCACCAGCCGAAGAAGAAGAAGGTGGGAACGATGAAGGCGAAGGCCAGGATGTTCTTGATGCCGGTTGCGAGCACGTTCTTGGCGCGGGAGGCCCCCATCTCGTAGGACAGGAAGCCCGCATGGATCAGAACCATGAACGCGATCGTCCAGTAATAGTAGGCTTCGATGCCGACGGTGCCGACCATGCCGGCGGATTTCTCCAGCGCGTCGACCTTTGCAACCAAGTCTGCCAGTTGTTGTTCCATCACCCAGTTCCCCATTCAGAGCACGTGCACGCGCTCACACTCCCCTGCGCCAGGATTACTCATGCGCAAAAATTATTTTTTGCAGGAAATATCAAGAACCGTGCTAAATGGCATTGCCATTTAGAATCAGTGACTTGCACCGTTTTCGAAGGGGACAGGTCGGGGCCACGGTGCCCGTTCGTTGAGCGAGTTGCCCGATTCTTAACTGCTTCCCGATCGGCCCCAATGGGTGGATTGGCGTAACGGGTTGACCGGTCCCATTGACCGGTCCTGGGGTCAATTCTCGCATCGCGTTCCGGAGGTATCGGCGGGGGACCCTCCCGTCCGCTGTGCTCACTTCGGGTTCAAGCGGGCCGGCATGCGTACCCGAGAATTGCCTGGAATCGCTCCATCTTTCGTCACTTTATGGGCCTACCGAAGCGGCGCGGGACGTACAACTCATGCGCGCTCTGAGGGGGGATTTCGGGCAACGATGCAGGAAGCTGCCCAATCTAAAAGGCCTACGCTGCTGCCGCTGCTGCGCTATCGCGAGCCCAAGGTCGCGATTGCGTGGCTCGACAAGGCATTCGGATTCGAGACGCGCTGCGTTGCCACCCGCCCGGACGGCAGCTTTTCCTACGCGCACCTCGCCTGCGGCGACAACTTGATCATGGTGACGCAGGCGCGCGAGGCCCTATCCGACAAGCCGGCGGCCAAGCTCAAGTCGGTCAAGATGCCGGCAAAGCCCGGCCGTTTCTCGGGGCAAGCCTGCTATCTCCTCGTCGAGGACATCGAGGCGCATTGCACGCGCGCCAAGGATGCGGGCGCGGAGATCGTGCGCGCCATTGCGCCCTTCGAGCACGGCGGCCGCCGCTACGCGTGCCGCGATCCCGAAGGCCATGTCTGGACGTTCGGCACCTATGATCCTTGGCACGACAAGAGGCACGACAAGACGCCTCCTCCGCCGGCACGCCCGCGGCCCCCAGTGCTGCAGAGCGTGCTGGCACACCGCGGCGGTCTGGCGGCGGCGGCGGTTCTGACGCTCGTTGCTCTCGCCATCCCGGTATGGCGCCTGCAGACACCGCCCCAGGCCACCGTCGCAACCGCGATGGAAGGATCGACCCTTAAGATCGCGGCCGCTACGGCACCTGAGGACGCCGCCATCAATGGCTCGGTGGAGCGCATACGCGATGCGCTTGCCCAGGAGCAGACGGCGCGCCGTGCCGCCGAGGCCGCTCAGCGCCACACCCTGACCGAGCTGCAGACGGAGCGCGCAGCCCGTCAAGAAGCGGAGCGCGCCGTCGAGGCTGCTAAGCACCAGGCCCTGACCGAGCTGGAGACGGAGCATGCGGCCCGTCAACAAGCGGAGCGCGCCGCCGAGCAACTCAGGGCCAAGCTCTCCGCGGCCCGCGCGACACCAGCGGCGGCGGAACAGATTGCGGGCGATCTCAACGATCCCATGACGTGGGAAACGCTAGCGTTACCGGCTGCCGGCAACAGTCTGCCATCGGCGCCGAGCCCCACCGAGGCAGTCGTACCTGTCACGACAGCGATGAGCGTGGTGTCCGATGCCGCCCCGGTGGTGCCCGATCCCACTCCCGAGCCTGGCCTTTCTCAGTCGGGCCCGACGCCCGGGCCAAGCCCTTCCGAGGCAGGCACCTCCGAGGTTGTCTCCCCTGAGACCAGTCCCTCCCAGGCGGACCTCTCCATCTCCAAGCCCGTGCCCTCCAACCCGCTCCTCGCCGAAGGTCAAGCGGCGATGGCCAAGGGCGACGTTGAAGCGGCGCGTCGTCATTTCCGGCGGCTCGCTGCGCAGGGCCTTCCCGAGGCGGCCCTCGCTTTGGGCAGCACCTACGACCCCGTGAGCGTCGAGCGCGCGGGACTTGCCAGCGCGCAAGCCGACCGTGCGCAGGCAAAGCGATGGTATCGCCGGGCGATCGAGCTTGCCCAGGCGGCAACCGAAAGGCGCCCCGGACAGTGATCGCATTCTGTGTCAAATCCGCGCCCGCATCCGTACCCCGCGCGCCTCGACGCACCCTCGCCGGCGCCCCGCTGGTCACGCGCTGCGCGGTCGGCGCGGCCAGCTTGCTGGTCGGCGCATGCTCCTATTGCGATGAGAACGACCCCTGGCGCGCCACTTACATCAGCACCGCCCAAGCGGCCATTGTGTCCGACTCCGGTGCGCCATTGGCGCCGCCCCACTGCGACGTTAAGGCGAACAAGGCGGTTCAGACCGCGGCAGAAGCGTCCGGTTCCGTTGTGGATCCCGACCTTATGGAGATCGCGCGGCTCGAAGTCGAGCGCGACTGCTACAAGAACGCGGAAAGCAGCCTGCGGAACCGCGTGGAGACCGCGCAACCCTCATCCACCGATCTGAAGTAGCTCTTGCGTGCGCCGACCCAGGATGTTGTCTTAATTATTGGTACGCGAACGCGCGATCCTGCCAAACGTTGACGAACATCTTTGCAGCCCAACGCGGGACTTTGGGCCGTCGCTTCGCTGCCTTGCGGCCGCGTCTGTGGGATCTCACCCGCGTAAAAGACCTTCGCTTGTGCGTGACCCTGTGCGACTTGGGCACGATGGGCTTCGTCTCGGCGGCAATCTCCTCTAAAGGCGGAACGCTCGCGAGCAAATGCATGGGCTCCTCCAGCGCCGCCAAGCGCTGCGGCGGCTGCGGCGTGCGCAAATCCTCGTCCACGCGCACGCTCGAAACGACGGCGGCTGGGCTGGCGGAGACGAGGGCATCCCATGACATCGGGGCCTGATCGTGTTGCCGGGATGCATACGATACGGCGGGGGCAAGCGGCAGCTCCGGCGAAGGGGTCATCAGGCGGTCGGGTGCCGCAAGCGTCAGGAGAAGTGGTGCTGGAGGTTGGTCTTGGATGTCGCTGAACGCCATCGGCGCGCGTGCGGCAGGTGTGGCCCGCACCTCGTAGCTGGCGCGGAAGGCTGAATTGTCCGCATAAGCGAAACGCAGCTGACCATCTCCGTGGCGTTCGCTCGACACAACCACGGGCCCCGCCAGCAATATGAGCAGAAGGCCAAGAACTCGCACCGACACACCCCCGCAATGGCGCTGCTTATACAGTGGGAACTGACTCTTAGCACCCTGTGTTCAAGTCGCCAATTGCGTTGCTAAGCTAATGCCTTGAATTGGACCCAAAAAAGGCCGTGGCACAAAGTGTCCCTGGAGCAGCGCGCGTAGCGAAGGGACTTATCGTGCGATTTCAATGGCGAGCGTCGAATTCAAACGACGTCCGAGCCGGGCCGCGCGAACGCGCGCCGGAATAGCTCCGACGACGCGGCCGTGCGGGGTCGTCTCTTAAGCTGCGGCGAGACGCCGAAAGCCGGCTTCGAGGTCGGCCTTCAAGTCTTCGACGTCCTCGAGCCCGATGTGGAAGCGCAGCGCCGGTCCTTTTGCCTGCCAGCGCGTCGCCGTGCGGTAGCTCGTCGGATCAAAGGGAATAACGAGGCTCTCGTAGCCGCCCCACGAGAAGCCCATGCCGAATAACTTGAGGCCGTCGAGCATGGCGGCGAGCGCCGGCTTGGCGACCGGCTTCAGGACGACGGCGAACAAGCCGGACGCGCCGAGGAAGTCGCGCTTCCAGATCTCGTGCTGCGGGTGGCTGGGCAGCGCCGGGTGCAGAACACGCGCCACCTCCGGGCGGGCTTCCAGCCAGCGCGCCATCTCGATTCCCGCGCGCTGGTGCTGTTCAAGGCGGACCGCCAGTGTGCGCAGGCCGCGCAGACCGAGATAGGTCTCCTCCGAGCCGGGGCAGACGCCCAGGACCTCCTTGGCGCGGGCCACGAGGGGGGCCGCCCGTGCATTCGAGGTGATGGCGCCCAGCATGGCATCGGCATGTCCGACGATATACTTGGTCGCCGCCTGGATCGACACGTCGACGCCGTGATCGAACGGCCTGAAGTAGAGCGGGCTCGCCCACGTGTTGTCGAGGAGCAGCCACAGCTTGTGCTTTTTGGCGACGGCGGCGATGGCCGGGATGTCCTGCACCTCGAAGGTCTGCGAGCCTGGGCTCTCGGTGAAGATCAGCCGCGTGTTGGGGCGCAAGAGCTTCTCGATGCCGGCCCCGATGACGGGATCATAGTACGTGGTCTCCACCCCGAGCTTGGACAGCAGGCGATCGCAGAACAGGCGCGTCGGCTGGTAGACGCTGTCGGAGACGAGGATTTGATCCCCCGACTCGACGAAGGCGAAGATCGCTGTACTGACGGCTTGATACCCCGACGCCGTCGACGCCGTGGCCACGCCGCCCTCCACGCGGGCTACGGCGTCCTCGAACGCCTTGACCGTCGGCGTTCTGGAGCGGCCGTAGCTATACTCCTGATCCCGCTTCCAAAGTTTCTCGACCGTAGGGAACAGGACCGTGGAGCCGCGATAGACCGGCGGGTTCACGAAGCCATAGCAGGCGTGCGGATCGCGCCCCGAATGGACGACCTCGGTCGCGGGACGCAGGGGCTTTGCGGGCTTCTTGTCGGTGGGTGCCATCGGCTGGGTCCTGGTCGCCGCGGTTGGCGGCCCGTGTGACGCAACTTTGCCGCCGGGTCAAGATCTTGACCGTTTGGCCATTACGGGGGATTGGTCGGGCCGGCGCGGCTCGCGCCTTCGGTTTACCTTTCCAATGACCTTGCAGCATGCTGTCCCTTGCGCCTTTGCGGCTGTCGTCCCACACTGATCCCAACGTGATGAAAAAACTTCCGCAGTCCCGCTGCTTCAAGACGGTAATTCTGGGCTTTGGCGCGCTCCTCGTGATGTCGGGGGCGGCCGAGGCTGCAGGCACGACGCTGGAGACGATCCGGGCGCGAGGCCACGTGCTCTGCGGGGTGAGCGAGGCGCAGCCCGGGTTCTCCGAGGCGAGCCAGAGCGGGGTCCGGTCCGGTCTCGACGTGGAGTTCTGCACCGCGCTCGCCGCCGCCGTCTTCGGCACGAAAGACGCCGTAAAGTTCTGGCCGCTGAGCGCCAACGACCGGTTCAAGGCGCTGCAGTCCGGCGACGTCGACGTGCTGGCGCGCGGGGCTGCCTGGACATTGAGCCGGGACACCGAGTTCGGCGCGCGTTTCACCGGCGTGCTCTTCTATGACGGACAAGGGTTCCTCACGCGGCGCGGCAACGCGGTGGCGAGCGTGTTCGAGCTTTCCGGAGCGTCGATCTGTGCCCTGCCGGGTGTGATGGGCGAGCAGGGCGTTTCGGAGTTCTTCGGTGCGCAGCGCATGCGCTTTCAGACCGTGGCGCAGGAGAACTGGGACGATCTGGTGAAGGCCTACGCGGCGGGAAGCTGCACAGTTCTAACCGGCGACATCTCCTTGCTGGCCGTGGCACGCAGCAAGCTCAAGTCCCCCGAGGATCACATTATTCTGCCCGAGCTCATCACCAAGGAGCCTCTGGGTCCCGCCGTGCGCCAGGACGATCCCCAGTGGTTCGCCGTGGTGCGCTGGACCCTGATGGCGCTCATCGAGGCGGAGGAGCTGGGCCTTAACACCGGCAACGTCGATGCCAAGCGCGCCTCGACCGAGCCCGAGATCCGCCGCTTTCTGGGGCTCGAGGCCAACCTCGGCCAATCTTTGGGATTGCCGCGCGACTGGGGCTACCAGGTGGTGAAGAACGTGGGTAACTACGGCGAGATTTTCGAACGGACTCTCGGCGCGAAATCGGATTTGAAGCTCGCCCGGGGCCTCAACAATTTGTGGACCAAAGGCGGGCTGATGTACTCGATGCCCTTCCGATAACGCGAAGAGCCACGGCGCGGCTTTCCGACGGTCCGCGCAAAACCCCATGAGACGGACCAAATGGGGACGCAGTGATGAGGGAGACACTCGCGCAGCATGCCGGGCTTGCCTGGGCTCTCGTTTGCGCGCTTGTCGGGATTGTCCTCCTTCTTGTCTTTCTCTTGAGCCTGCGAGGACGGCGAAAGCGCTCAGCCGAGCCTGAAGCTGCTGTTTTGCCGCCGACTAGGCTCGACAGCGCCGCGTTGACGGCGGCCTTGCGCGAAGCCGAGGCCAGCGGCGAGACGGAGCGGCTGCCGGGTCTCTACCTCTCCTTGGCGGGGTGCCGGCTCGAGGAAAAGAACAGGTCCGATGCCGAGGACCTCCTGCGCAAGAGCATTCGCGGCGCGGCCGGTACGCAGCAAAAAGATATCCATGCCAGGGCCCGGCTCGCGCTGGGCGATCTCGCGCACGCCGGCGGCGATCTCACCACCGCGTGCGAGCACTGGCAGATCGCGCGCGCGCTCTTCCATGAGCTGAAGCAAGGCCGCGATCACGACGCAGTGGAAACGCGCATGCTGCGCAACGGCTGTCCGACGGATTGGGTGCTCACCGATTTCTGAGCGTGCAAGGCAAAGCGACGCCTAGCGCATCAGCACCTCGACCTGGGCGATCTCACCATTCGCCAGAGTAAAGTCGCGCTTGAAGGCGCGCGCGCCCGACTTTGCGATGACCGTATAGGTTCCCGGCGCGAGGATGTGGGTCGGGAGGGCCCCCACGCTGCGCTTGACCACTTGGCCTTCGGGCGTCTGCACGGTCCATTCTGTATCGGGCAAGGCCTCGCCGCCGAGTCTTGTGACGAGCTTGAAAGTGACTCGCGCCGCGGAATGGGAAATGGTCGCCTCTGTGAGCTTGCCGGCTTCGACGGTGACGTCGGCCTCGACTACGGCATTCGCATCGCCGTACGTCGATACGATGCGGTAGATGCCGGCGTTGAGGCGCATGACGAGGTTGGGCTTGGCGTGGCTCATGACCTTGGTGCGATTGTCGGACTGATCGCGCTCACCGGAGTAGATGTCGAAGCTCACCGTGTTGGGCGGCGGCGCTTTGCCATCGACGAGAACCTTGGCCCTCAGGCCGCCGGCGTTGAGCACGAACTTCTCGCTCATCGACGCACCCGGCGTCACCGTGATGTTGCGTGTCAGGTCGGCGCGCCCAAAGGATGCATTGATGATGTAGTCCCCCGGCTCGAGGCTCACCGTGGGGTTGGGCTCGCGCTTGGTCATCAGCAACTTCGGTTCGCCCTTGGCGGCCGGGGCGTCCTCGTAAATCCGCCACACGAGCCCTTGGTCGATCCGCTGACCATCGGCGGTCAATAGAGCCACGAGATTGACGTGCGCAGCCGTGGTCGCTGCTGCCGGCGGCCCACCCGTGCGGGGAATGATCGTGGTGTTGGAGGGCGGGGCGACCGCGTCGCCTGGCTCCTGCTGCGGCGTCGATTCATCGGTCGGACCGGGGAAGGCACCGCGCAGTTGTACGCCGGTATCCCATTGGGCCAAGTCCTGTGCCTGCGCGGGAGCCACGAGGGCCAGCCCGACGACGAGCGCCCGCGCACTTCCGCGGAGGATGTTCACAAACGAGGAATTCAGGTGTCCCGCCATCACTGCCCTACCGGAAGCCCTGCTTCGCCAGTGATACGCCGCCGCAAGCACGCTGCATGAGAATGGTCGAAATATGGCCGACGCGGCATGGCTCTGTTCTCAGCCGCCGATCTCAATCGTGCGGGTCTCACCCGCCTTCACTTCAAAGGCGCTGCGCAGTGGGTGATCGCGCGCCTCGGACGTGACGACGTAGCTGCCGGGCGCAAGGAGCGCGGTGGGCTGCGGCTGGCTGGTGCGCAGCACGGTGTGCCGCGTGTCGTCCTTGATTTCCCAGTAGACATCGTTCGTCGCGGCGTGCGCGCCGGCGAGCTTCAGCGTGATGTGCCCCGCCTCGAGCTTCAGCGCGACCTTCGCGGTTTGTCCGGCCGCCAGCGTGATGTCGGTGGCGGCCTTGACGTTGGTCGCACCCAGACCCGCCTCGATGCGATAGCGGCCGGCGGAGAGATCCAACTGGGGCTCCTTGGCGGCCGTGTGGACCACCTCGCGAGGCTCCGGATCGAGACGGATCACGCTAAAGCTGAGCGGCATGCTCTCGGGCGGAGGCGCACCGTCGAGCGTGGCCGACAGCTCCAAGTGCGACAGCGCGAGCGGCAATGAGCGTCTCACCACGTCGCCGGCGCCGATGGCGATCTGCTCGCGCGCCTCGGCGCCCGAGGTCCGTGCCGTGACATAGTATGTTCGGGCTGGAAGCGTGAAAGAAGGAGACGGCGCGGCCGAGCGGGTTACCTCGCGGCGTCCCAGCGGGGAGTCGGGGTCGTCCTCATAAATGATAAACGTCACGCCGTCGCTCACGGCCTCGTCTTGGCCGGTGCCGTTTGCGCGCGTTGCGGACAGCTCCAGACGGCCTGTCGCCAGCATGGCATCGAAGGTGGTCCCGGTGGCGGGTGCGATGTTGACGGTCTGCTCTTGGTGCGCAAGCCCGTTCTCGGCGCTGACCCGATATTCTCCGGCCGGCAGCACGATCTCAGGCTGGGCCTCGCGCCCGATCCATAGGGGCGTGGCGGCCGCTTTCTCACCGCCATCGCTCAAGGCGGTAACCGTGAAGACCGGGTTCTGCAGCGGCGGAGCCGCCTTGGCGGGGCGCGCCAGCATCTTGAGGACGCCGGCGTTCAGATTGACGCGAACCGGGGTCGGCCCCTCGGGCTTCACGTCCACGGATTGCTGTGCGGCGGCAAGACCTAAGCGCGCTTCCACCTCGTAGGTGCCCGGAGGCACCGTCTCGACGAGGGCCGGTGCCGTGGTCTCGCGGATGACCTCGCCCTCTGGGCCGGCTTTCGTCACGCGCCAGCGTACCGGGCTCTCGAGCGTGGCGCTCTTTGGCCCGAGTCCGGCAGACAGATAGAGGCCGGGAGGGGCGTCCGCGGCCGGCTTGGCCGCGGTGCCCTCGGTCGCCGTTTCTTCGTCGGGCTCGGGTTTTGCCCCCGGCTCCAGATTGGCAAGCTTGATGATCCGGTCGAGCGCCGCGGCGACTCCCGTGGCATCGTGCGCGTCAAAGATCTTGCCGCCCGTCAGCCTCGCGACGCAGCTCATCTGCTGCAGCTTGGCCTTGTCGAGACCGAGGCCGATCGTATGCACGGCGAGACCAGGGTTGGCCGCGGCGATGTCGCTGGCGGCGGCGCAAACGTCTTGACCGCAATTGTCGATGTCGTCGTGGATCAGCACGATAGTGGCAGGTGCGGCCGTACCGATGGCGGCCGCCGCCACGTGCAAGCCCAGCACCAAGGGCCCCTTGCCCGTCGCATTCATTCTATCGAGCGGCGCCATGATCCGCTCCAGGTTGTCCGACACCGGCGGGACGATGACCTCGGCGTCGCTGCAGCTGCCCCTGCGGCGATGTCCGAAGGAGGCCAGCCCCAGGCGGACGTTAGGTCCTATGCGCGGCAAAGTTTGGCGCAGCACATCGCGCGTGAGATCGAACTTGGCGCGCCGGTCGCTCCCCAGCTTGCCCCACATGGAGCCGGAGCCGTCGAGCAGGATCATCACCGTCGGCGCCTCGGCGGCCTGCGCGGGGAGTGCGCCCCCGAGGAGCGCCAGCGGCAATAGCATCGTTGCCAGTGCGATGAGGCGGTGCGGCATGCGGCTCCCGTCAGGTCAAGGCTCGCTGCTCGGTTCCCGGCGCAGGCGAGATTCGCTTGGAGGATAGCCCATCAGGCGTCAGAACGGCACCTTAGCACAAGGGGGTGCCGCCGGCGGCCCATTGCGCCTGCGACGAATTTGGATTGGCATAGCCGCGATCCTCCACCTGCGAGTTTTCCCATGAACAATCCCATCCTTGCGCTGCTCTCCTCCCGCCGCTCCGTGAAACCCGAGAAACTGGTCGCTCCGGGGCCGAGCCCGGACGAGCTCGAGACGATGCTGACGATCGCTGCGCGCGTTCCCGACCACAAGAAGCTGGTGCCTTGGCGGTTCATCGTGCTGGAGGGCGTCGCGCGTGCTCAGCTTGGCGAGATCATTGCGCAAGCCTGCGTCGCAGAGGAGGACGTGCCGCCTTCCGAGGTGCGCCTGGAGACGGAGCGGGGCCGTCTGTTGCGCGCCCCGCTCGTCATCGCCGTCATCTCGCGCGTCACCGCGCATCGCGCCGCGCCGGAGTGGGAGCAGATCCTGTCCGCGGGGGCCGCCTGCTTCAATCTCTGCCTCGCGGCCAATGCCATGGGCTACGCCACCTCGTGGATCACCGAGTGGATCGCTTACAACTCAGCCGTGCGCGCCGCGTTGGGGCTTGCCGACAACGAGCGGATTGCGGGCTTCGTCTACATCGGCACGGCCGCCGAGCGGCCCGAGGAACGCGAGCGGCCCGCGCTTTCCGACATTGTAACGCGCTGGCGGGGTTGACCGGGCCCCGAAGCGATTGCGTCGGACCAAACCGAGACGGTCATTAACCCGCTGTTCACCATTGGCAGCTAGCTTGACGGCGGGGCCCTTCCTTTGCGGGCTCAAGCCGCGTTTTCCGCGTTTTGCCGCCGTCCGCGGGGTGCAGCTCTTGAGCTCCTTACTCGACGTTCCCGCGCAACTTGCGCTCGTGCTCTCGCTTGCCGCTTCAGCGGTCGCCAACGACCCGCCGGGCGCGCCGCCGGCAAGCGCTGTTGCCAGCTCTGCCTCGCAGGCGGCCCTCGTTCCTCAACCCTTGGTGGGGCCGTTCCGTTTCGGTGAGGGCATGTGGCTGCGGGCTCTCAAGGAAAGCCCGCCAGATCAGGACGCCCACGACTTTTCGGGCAGCATTTTCAAGACCAGCGGCGGGCGCTACTACGTGCCGGCCGCAACCGAACGGCGCCGGATTCTAAAAGCCCGTAAGAACGGCGCGCTGGCACGCCGGGTGGCGCGCGCGTTTGCGCAAAGCAATGCGCGAACGTTGGGCACTGCGCTGCGCCGGGCGCCGTCGGCAGGCGAGCTTTATATCGCCCACGTCTTCGGCCCCGAAGCGGCGATCAACTTCATCCAGCTTGCCGAGGCCAAGCCGCACGACGCCGCCGCCAAGCACGTGCCCGAGCTTGCCCGGGCCGCGCCCGGGCTCTTCAACGCGCATGGCGCGCCCCTCACGCTGGCGCAAGTCTACAAGCAGTTGACCGATCCGTTGCGGCAGCGCCCGAGCGATGTCGGCTCCATGGCGGAGGAGCGTGCAAGCGAGAACTCAAAAGGTGCGTTGCTGTATCTGAAGCCGACGGTTGGGGAACCGTTGTTTCGAGCGGCTATCTTAACTGCCTTGCGATCGCAAGCCGTCGCGTGGCGGGCGGCGGTGAGCACGGCCAAGAGTGCGCCGCCGCCTCAGTAGCGAAACTGCTCCGCGAGCACCCTCTCATCCAAGCTGTGGTCGGCGTCGAACATCAGGTAGAGCTCGATGTTGCGGGCTTTCTCCACCTCGACGCGGGTGACGCCGCGCGTTTCGAAGTGGTCGGCAACGGCGCTCACGGGGCGCTTTTCAGACTCCAGAACATGGAAGGAGATGCGCACCTTGTTGGGCAGCAGCGCCCCGCGCCAACGTCGGGGCCGGAATGGACTGATGGGAGTGAGCGCCAGCAGCGGCGCATTGATGGGGAGGATCGGGCCATGAGCGGAGAGGTTGTAGGCCGTCGATCCGGCCGGCGTGGCGACGAGCACACCGTCACAGACGAGTTCCTCCATGCGCACCTTGCCGTCGACCAGAATCTTTAGCTTGGCGGCCTGGTGGCGCTCGCGGAACAAGGAGACCTCGTTGATGGCGAGCGCCTTGTGCGCCTTGCCTGCGTGATCGTACGCCAGCATCGAAAGCGGATGGATGCGGCTCACCTCGGCCGCCGCCAGCCGGGCGGGGATGTCCTCCTCGCTGTAATCGTTCATCAGGAAGCCGACCGAGCCCCTGTTCATTCCGTAGATCGGGATGCCGTCGTTCATGAACCGATGCAGGGTTTGCAGCATGTGTCCGTCTCCACCGAGCGCCACAATGGCGTCGGCGTCGGCGGCATCGACCTCGCCGTAGCGCGCGATGAGGCGCTTGCGGGCCGCCACGGCTTCCGGCATTTCGCTGGCCACGAAGGCAATCTTGACGAATTTTCGTTTTGGCTTTGGCATGGTGCCTGTGGGGGAGGCGCGACGCGTGGAGGCTCGCTCAAGTGCAGGTAAACGACAAGCCCGTTCTCATTTACTCGACCTTTCCTTCAGGCGAGGTTGCCGAAAAGGTGGGGAAGCAACTCGTAGAGCAGCGGCTTGCCGCCTGCGTCAACATCCTGGCGGGCATGACGTCGATTTATCGCTGGGAAGGCCGCATAGCGCGCGACGCCGAGGTGGTGATGATCATCAAGACGCGGCAAAGCCTAGCCGAGCCCGTGATCGCAGCCGTGAAGGAACAGCATCCCTACACCAATCCGGCGCTCCTCGTGGTGCCCGTCGAGGGCGGCTCGGGCGATTACCTTGCGTGGCTTCTCGAGGAGACGGCCGCGCGCGCAAAGTGAGCGGCGCCGGCGCCGATCTCGCACCTGGACGGCGGCGCAATCCCTAGAGCGCGACGAGGAGCTGGTGGCCTCAGTAGACGCCGCCGAGGCTCAACAGCAAATTGTAGCGGGGCGTGCCGGGACCATCGTCACGGCGCGAGCGCTTGGAGCTCGAGTAAGATTTCGGTTTTGAGGACGCGGCGGGGGACGGTGGTGTCGCCGCGGTGCCGTTTTGCCCCAGTGCCGCTGTTGTCGCGCCGGGGCTTCCGCCACCCGCACCCACGGTTGGCTGCGCGTACACGGAATCCACCGGCGGCAAGTCACTGGGACCGCCAATGGCCATTCGTCCCGGCAACGGTCGCGTCGAGACAATGCTGGTTGGCACCGGGGTAAAGAGCGGCTGAGCGCTGGCTTGCGCGGCCGCCGCGGCAGTCCCTTGCCAGGGCAAGGTCTCCTTGGGGCCGGTGGCGGACGCAGTATCGTCCCTACGCTGGGTGCTGGCGATGATGGACTGCGGCACGCAACGGCCGCCAGCCGACATTGCCTGATCTGCCGGGCACGCGCCGCAGACTTTGTCGCTTTGGGCCTGAAGCAACGACAAGAGGAGGTAGTCCGGTTTATCGACGGGCAGCGTCGCGTTGACGCGATCCATGAACTCCTGCATCGCGTACTTGGAGCCCATGCCCCAGGATCCGTCGACTCTGCCGTAATAGCAGCCGAGCCGCTTCAATTGCTTCTGGATGTCCAAGACGAGCTGGTAGCGGCTTTCCGGATTGCTCGGCTCGAGCGAGCGGGGCTGAGCTTGTGTGGATGAGGCCGGAATGGCGACGGCCGTCTGCCAAGCGCCGGCGGCGGTGTTGGATGTACCGGGGATGTCCTTCGGTGCGCTGATCGCGATAGAACCCGGGCGCGTTGGCTCGCTGCGCGCGATCGTCGTCAGGGGAATGGCGGGCGAGAAAGTGCGCAAGGGAGTGGCTGAGGGCTGCTCCTGAGCCGTGCGTATCGCAGTAAGCTTGCGAGCGTTGTCGAGCGAGGTATTGCGATCAACCGGTGCCGGCAAATAGACGAACAGCCCCACGCCGACGCCTGCCAGCAATACGAACCCGCTGAGGCTACGCATTACGCTTACTCCTGATCGCCTCCGTCATGCGCTACGCGGCACGGGGACGGCTGCCGAGCAGCCGGACAGCATCCCAAAAAGGCTTGCCACGATGCTATGTGGAAGCAGTGACAATGGGCTTAAGGGGACCCAAATAAATCTCGGTTTGTCGGGCTTCCAACCTGTTAACGACAAATTAGTGTCCCGGCGGCGCCATTGCAACCGGGAATGGAACCGAAAACACCTCTGCCCGATCTCCTGCAGTGCAGCATTTACTGCGCGGCGCGGTCCTGCCGTCGATGGTGGATAACGCTCGCAGATTGGGGAAAAGCTGTGTCCATCTCTGGGGGCCATGTGGGCAACCGCGCCGCTCGGGATTCCGGCGCTGGTGGATCGCCTCGCAACCCGAATCTGCTACGCGGCTGATTCTCTTAACAAAAGATTTCTC
>CAYUBZ010000017.1:0-17700 GCA_964443205.1 uncultured Hyphomicrobium sp.
CCATGGGCACGCTTCACTGCAACAGCCCGCGCGAGGCCATCAGCCGTCTGGAATCGATGATCATGATGGGCGGCTTCCAGCTGCCTGTGCGTACGATCCGCGAGATGATCACCGGCTCGGTGGACATCATCGTGCAGGTGGCGCGCCTGCGCGACGGCTCGCGCAAGGTGACGCACATCACCGAGGTTCTGGGCATGGAAGGGGACGTCGTTACCCTGCAGAACCTCATTCTCTACGAGGTCACCGGCGAGGACGCGAACGGCAACATCCTCGGCCGCCAACGCTCGACCGGCATCGCGCGTCCCCGGTTCTGGGATCGGGCGGTCTATTACGGCGAGGAGGCGCGGCTTTCGCAGGCGTTGGCGCAAGCTGAGATACTCGACGCAAACGGTAACCCGCTCGGAGATGCCAATGTTTGAAGGACAGCTGGTCGTCATGGGCGCGGCGCTTCTCGGCGCGTTGGCAGTGGCCGCGGTCGTGTTCATGGTGCTCAATCCCTATCTCTCGGGCGAGCGTCAAAAGGAGGAGCGCTACCGGGTCGTAACCGAGAGCCGGGCGCGCGGCGCGGCACCGACTCCCGGCGGCGAGGTGGCGGCCCACCGGCGCAAAGCCGTCGCCGACACGCTGAAGGAGCTGGAGGCGCGCCAGAAGGCCGCGGAGAAGCTAACGCTGCGTCTTCGTTTGCAAAGGGCAGGTCTCCACATCACGCCGAAGGTTTATTGGTTGGCCAGCGCGCTGTGCGGACTGACCTTGGCCTTTGCCATCAACATGACGCTTCCGCCGTCGGGCTCCCGGCAGTTCATAGCGATCGCGGTGGCAATCGTGGGAACGTTCGGCATCCCCCGCTTGGTTCTGTCCAGATTAGCCAACCGGCGCCAGTCGAAGTTCGTCGGCGAGCTCGCCAACGCCATCGAAATCGTGGTGCGCGGCGTGAAGTCCGGTCTTCCCCTGAACGAATGCCTCTCGACCATCGCCAACGAGAGTGCGCAACCGTTGGCGGGCGAGTTCCGCGAGGTCGTGGATCAGCAACGGCTCGGCGTCTCCTTGGCCGAGGCGCTGCAGCGCCTGACGACGCGCATGCCGTTGGCAGAGGTCAAGTTTCTGACGATCGTCATCGCCATCCAGCAGCAGGCGGGCGGCAACCTCTCCGAGGCGCTGGGCAATCTGGCCAACGTGCTGCGGGACAGATTCAGGCTGAGGATGAAGGTGAAGGCGCTGAGCGCGGAGGCGAAGGCCTCGGCGCTGGTGCTGGCCTCGCTGCCCCCCGGTGTCATGTTCATGGTGTACGGCGCTTCGCCCGATTACATCATGCCGCTCTTCTCGACGCGCGCCGGCAACCTGATGCTGGTGTTCAGCGTATGCTGGATGACGATTGGCATCTTCGTGATGCGCAAGATGATCAACTTCAAGTTCTGAGGATCTGCTCCATCCTTCGACAAGGCTCCGATCGCGTATAGACGGTATTTGACAATGGACTTGATCACCACGTTCTCGACCCCGACCTTCCTCGTGACGGTGCTCACGGCGATTTGCGCCTTCGCCACGGTGCTGACGATCGCCATGCCGATTTTGGCGCGCGACCGCATGAACCACCGCATGCGGGTCATGGCGATCGAACGCGAGAAAATGCGCGCCGCGCGCCTGGCCGAGATGGTGACCAAGGATCGGCAGTCGGCAAAGCTGCGCCAGACCACCAAGGGCTTCATGCAGCAGTTCGTCGATCAGCTGAACCTGCGGCAGATGTTCGACAACGACGAGTTGCGCGACAGGCTCAAGAGGGCGGGCCTGAGGGGACAGGCACCGCTCGTCACCTACATGTTCTTCCGGGTGGCGGTTCCGTTCACCGTATTCGCCTTGGCGCTCTTCTATCTCTTTGTCGTGGGGGCCCTCTCGTACCCGCCCCTGATCAAGCTGCTGATGGCGCTCGGTGCGGCATTCGTAGGCTCGTACCTGCCCAACCTCTTTATCGAGAACCTGACGCAGAAGCGCCAACAGGCGATCAAGCTGGTCTTCCCCGATGCGCTCGACATGCTGCTCATCTGCGTGCAGTCGGGCATGTCGGTGGAGGCCGCGTTCGGGCGTGTGGCCAAGGAGATCGCCGGCCAATCGATGGAGCTCGCAGAGGAGTTGAGCCTGACCACCGCCGAGCTCTCCTATCTGCAGGACCGGCGCACGGCGTTCGAGAATCTCGGCAAGCGCACCGGCATTCCCGGAGTCAGAGCCGTGACCACGGCCCTGATCCAGGCCGAGCGCTACGGCACGCCCGTCGGCCAGGCCCTGCGGGTCATGGCCAAGGAGAACCGCGACATCCGTCAATCCGAAGCCGAGAAGAAAGCAGCCGCGCTGCCGCCCAAGCTCACCGTGCCGATGATCTTGTTCTTCCTGCCGGTGCTGTTCATCGTGATCCTCGGCCCGGCGGCGATCCGGTTCTGGGGGCTCGGCTGAGGGCGCACGCACCACGCCTCGTCGCCAGCTTCGTCACATGAAAGAACAGCCTGCAGCGGGCGGAGCCTTCGCCGCTCTTCCTACCTGCCAGCCATAGTGTCGGCGGTCTCGACCTTTGGCGTCCACTGAGCGACGCTTATGGGGCTCATGGAGTCTTGCGGGCTTTCAGAGACGTGCTGGGTCTTGGCGGGGCTTTCAGCGTCGGGGGCCTTGCCATTCGCCGCACCGCCCTGCGCACCGGCTTGCGCGACCTCGCGCGCGGCCTCGGGCGTTGGCGCGGCCTTGGGCTCCAGCTTGACGATCCGGCGCAGATAATCGGTGTTTTCCGCGGCGTTCTCGGCCGACAAGTCGCGTGAGGCGACCTGCTTTGCCTCGTCGTACTTGCCTTCCAGGCCGAGCACGAGGGCGAGGTTTTGGCGAATCTTGAGCGAGTTGCGATCGGCGGCGGCCGCCTTGCGCAACATTCCCTCCGCCCGCGCGGGCTCCCCGTTCATCGCGTGCGCAAGCGCGAGGTTGCTCAGAATGGAGGGATGATCGTGGGCGAGCGACAGCGCGCGCTCATAGTAGGGAATGGCTTCCTTATACTTGCCCTGCTTGGCGAGGACCGTGCCGCGCGCGGAGATGACCCGCCAATCGGGCCTGGCGGGATTGTCGGCGGCGGCAAGGAGCCGGTTGGCGACGCTGATCTGATCGAGCTCGAGGGCGAGCCGGCCATACTCGCTGGCAAGCTCGCGGTTCTGGCCATGAAACAGCGAGGCCTGCTGCAACACGGAGAGCGCCCGCTGCTTCTCCCCCATCGCCCTGAGATCTTTGGCGTAGTTCAGCGCCGTCTGCAGATCGCGGGGGTTTTGGGCGTACTCCTTGCCCCAGTATTCGGTGGCCTTCTCGAGGTCGCTCCTCGCGGCGGCGGAGGTTTGCTCCGGTTCGTCGTTGAGCGCGAGCACGTTGGGGATGGAGGGTTTGGGAGACTGGGCGCAGGCGCCGAGCACCAGGCAGGCAGCGATTGCTGCCAAGCCTCGGCAGTCCTGAAGCCTGCGAAAAGCGACGGTCCGTTGCGTAACGAGCGCCATCATCGTCTCCCTAATCGGTCTACGGACCACGAATCTGTCCTTTGACCGTAAGGTTGTGAGACACTCGTCAACAAACCATTAACCGGTTGATGGCGCTCCGAAAGGCCGGCGGGTCTAGTCCTCCGCGGCGGCCATCTCGGCGCGGGCTCCGACGGCCCAAGCGTCCATCTCCGGCATGGCGAAGATCGTCGCGACATAGTCTTGAGCCGTCCCGTCGTCGCCGTAGGGCGCAAGGTCCGGCACGTAGGTGCGGAACCGCGAGGCGACGGGCGCGTACATTGCATCGGCGCCTGAAAACTCCGAGAAGAGAAAAGGGCCGCCGCTGCCGTACCGTGTGCGACAGTCGCGCCAGATCGCCACGATGCGCCGGATATCGGCGGCGACCTCGGGTGGCGTCAATGTCAGGGGCGCGCGGGCCAGCAGCTCCATGGGGCAGTGTTGCCGCAGCGCCGAGAAGCCCGCGTGCATCTCGGCCGACACCGCGCGCGCCGTGGCCCGGGCCGACCGGTCGCTGGGCCACAGCGGCGCTTGCGCGGGTTGCTCTGCCAAGTATTCGAGGATGGCTAGACTGTCCCAGATCGCCAGATCACCCGCGAGTAGCGTGGGCACCAGTCCGGAGGGGCTATGCGCCAGGATCTGCGCCTTCGAGTCCGGGCGCCGCAGCCGGATATTGACCTCGTCGAACGCGAGCCCCAGACGCTTCATGGCGAGCCAGGGCCGCAAGCTCCAGCTCGACCAGTTCTTGTTGCCGATGACCAGACGATAGCGCGTGGCGGCCATGCTCTTGCCTTGCCCTCCGTGATCCTATTCTGTGCCCCCGCGAATCCCTCAGGATCCCAGGCCTGCATCCCTCGTCTCGCGCTCTTCTACCAAGGACCGGACCAAGACGCATGACCCGCATGACCAATACCGCCCGTGCCGAAGATGCATTTCTGACAAAGGGCGAGCCGGGGTCGGAGATCCCCATCTGGCTGGTGGAACGGGGTGCACCGCTGGCGGCGGTTCCGCTCGATGACGCGCAGAGAAACTGGGTGGAGGCGGCAGGCTTCAAGGGTCTGGCCAAACAGCAGACGCTGCTGCCGGGGCCCGACGGGCGCATCGCCGGCGTTCTCTTCGGCGCAGGCGAGGGTGCGGCGGGCGAGCCGTGCGGTCCCTCCGAGCTGCTGATCGGGCACCTCGCGCAATCGCTGCCCGCCGGGTCCTACCGGCTGGAGCAGCCGCCGCACGACCCCACGCTGGTCGCGGTGGGCTGGGGGCTCGGCGCCTACCGTTTTGGCCGCTACAAGAGCGCCGACGACCCGGGTCCGCCACGGCTGCGGATTCCCAGCGGCGCCGATCTGGGCACGGTCGTCAACACCGTCGAGGCCGTGTGGCAGGGGCGCGACCTGATCAATACGCCGGCCGCCGACCTGGGCCCTGCCGAGCTCGAGCTTGCCGCCCGCGCGCTCGCCAATCGTCACGGCGCTCACATCGCCGTCATCGAGGGCGACGACCTGCTCGCGCGCAATCTCCCGCTGATCCACGCCGTGGGGCGCGCCAGCACGCGGGCGCCCCGTCTGATCGACCTGACCTGGGGCCGCGACGACGCGCCCACCGTCACGCTGGTCGGGAAGGGGATCTGCTTCGACACCGGCGGCCTCGACATCAAGCCCGCGAGCGGCATGGGCCTCATGAAGAAGGACATGGGCGGTGCGGCGGCGGTGCTGACACTCGGGCACATGATCATGGGCCAGAAGCTCAATGTGCGTCTGCGCATCTTGATCCCCGCGGCAGAGAACAGCATCGCGGGCAATGCCTTCCGCCCGGGCGACGTCTTGAGGGCGCGCGCCGGCAGCACGGTCGAGGTCGGCAATACGGATGCCGAAGGGCGGCTCGTGCTCGCCGATGCGCTCGCACTCGCCGACGAGGAGGCACCCCAGAGCCTGTTCGTATTTGCAACCCTGACCGGGGCTGCCCGCGTCGCGCTGGGCCCGGATCTGCCGGCGTTCTTCACCGACGACGATGCTTTCGGCGCGGAGATGGTGGCGGCGTCGGCCAGCGTCGGCGATCCGGTCTGGCGCCTGCCGTTGTGGCCCGGCTACGAGGCAAAGCTCGAAAGCCAGGTCGCCGACATGAGCAACATCTGGGAGGCGCCCTTTGCCGGCGCTATTGTGGCCGCGCTGTTCTTGAGGCGCTTCGTCAAGCGCGCACGCCGCTTCGCCCACTTCGACATCTACGGGTGGCGGCCGGCGGCGACGGCGCTGGGGCCCAAGGGCGGCGAACCGCAGGCGGCGCGGGGTTTGTTCGCCGTCTTGAAGAGGGAGTGCGCCCGATGACAGAGGATGCAGCCGAGAGAAAGACAGCGGCGGCGCCGGGAGTGTCAACAACACCGGGGAGCCGGCTCGATCCGCGCCGCAACGTGTTTCGGCGGGACCTGGCGTCGAAGAGCCTCTACGGCAAGGTCAGCGTGCCGCGCTACGCGCAAGGGGCTCCCGCGCAAGTGGTGCGGGCCGCCGTTCCGCTGCGCAACCTGCCGTCTCCGACCAACGGTTTTGCGACCGAGGCGCTCTTCGGGGAGACGGTTAGCGTCTACGAGGAGCGCGACGGCTGGGCGTGGGTGCAGCTGGACCGCGACCGCTACGTGGGTTACGTGCCGGTCGATACGCTGTCGCAAGAAATCATAACGCCGACGCATCGGGTGCGCGCGCTCGGCACCTTCGTCTACCCCGCGGCGGACATCAAGACGCCGCCCCTCATGCACCTGAGCATGAATGCCGAGGTCAGCATCGTCGACGCCGACGATCGGTTCTGTGCCATTGTCGGGGGCGGGTTCGTCGTGGGGCGCCACCTCATCGAGCGTGACCGCTATGCGCGCGATTACGTGGACATCGCCGAACGCTTCATCGGTACGCCGTACTTGTGGGGCGGGCGCACGCGGGTGGGGCTTGATTGCTCCGGGCTCGTGCAGCTGGCGCTGGAAGCCGCCGGCATCGCCGCGCCGCGCGATACCGACATGCAGCAGGCCGAGCTGGGCGAGCCGGCACCGGTCGTCGACCTGGAGGAGGGATTGCAGCGGGGCGATCTTGTGTTCTGGAAGGGGCACGTGGCGATCATGGCGGACAGCGTGACACTGATCCATGCCAACGCCCATCATATGGCCGTCACGGTGGAGACGCTGCCCGAGACGGTGCAGCGGATCGCCAAGTCGGGGGCGGAGGTCGTGGCGATCAAACGCCTTCCGCGGCTCGGCGTGGGATCCAGATGAGCGGCAAGATCCCGCACACCTTCCACTGAGGCGTGGCTGTTGCCAATCAGCCGCCAAGCCTCAGCGCTGGTAGGGCAGGAACCGGCGCTCGCGCAGCTCGGTGCCGTCGTCCTCCAGAGACGGCAGTCCCCGCGCATCACCTCGAGCCTCGTGCCATATGCCGCCGCCCGCCAGTGTGACGATTGTCTCCACCGAGCGCTCCAATCCGGTGAGGCGGCTGACCCAGTGGCGCTGCACGACGTTTCCAGCGGCGACGGCCTCGACAAAGGACAGGAACAGATCGAACGATTCGATGGGCAGCCCCTCGTACGCCTCCTCGCCGATGGCGAGATCGTAGCGCTGATCAAAGTGCAGAATGAGCTCGAACGGGCAGGCGTTGGCGAGACGCGGCACCACGGTGATCTTCCAGTAGTTGCCGGATTCGGTCTCCTCGATTCGCGCGGCATCGGCGATCGACGGGGCCCAGTACTTGAGGGCTGTGATCGTCGTCTGCAGTCTGGCGCGAAAGACGTCGTCGGGCAGCATGGCCGTCGGATGATGCGGTGGGATGATGCGTTTGCGTCGCGGCCACGATGACGCAAAGACGCAGACTTGCAAGCGGAATGTACCGCTGTCCTCAGTGTCCGGGCTGTTGCGCCAACTCTTGGTCCTTCGCGATTTGACGTTGCAGCGCAGGGCGTTCGGCAAGCCGCTTGGTGTATGCAACGAACTCGGGCAGCTCGGGGAGCAACTTGAACATCAGTCCCCAGCGGATCGTTGCGCCGATCACGACATCGGCGGCGGTGAACTGCTCGCCGAGCAGATAAGGCGCACGGGCGACCGCAGTCTTCAACACGTCGATGACCGTGTCGTAGTCGGCCCATCCCGCCGTGGACCGCGGCGGCGTCGGACGGTCGAGTGCCTTGTCGATCATTGCCGGCTCGACGCAGCTCGGCCCGAAAAAGAGCCACTTGAGATAAGGGCCGCGGCGCGCATCGCCGATCGGCGGCGCGAGCTTCGCCGCGGGGTAGGCATCGGCCAGGTAGCAGCAGATCGCCGCGCTCTCGGTGATGACGATGTCGCCGTCCTTGAGAGCGGGCACCTTTCCCATGGGGTTTATGGCGCGATAGGACGGCCTTGTTTGATCGCCGGCCTTGAGGTCCAGAAGCTCGATCTCGTAAGGCTCGCCGACCTCCTCGAGCATCCAACGGGCGATCGAGGCGCGCGACGGCACAGCGTGATAGAGCGTGAGCCTGGGTTTTTGGTCCGGCATGACGAAAGATCCTCAATGAGCGTGTGCGGCAGCTTTAGGCGCCGATGGCGTTTTGGTGGGCCACGCTCAGATTGAAGGCGGCGGCAAGCAGGGCGCGCGTGTAGTCCTGCTTGGGGTCGGAGAATATTTTCTCGGCCGGCCCTTCCTCGACCGCCTTGCCGTTCTTCATCACGATCACATGGTTGCACAGCGCGCGGATCACCTTGAGATCGTGGCTGATGAACAGATAGGCGAGATCGCGCTTCTTTTGCAGATCGCGCAAGAGATCGACGATCTGCGCCTGCACCGACATGTCGAGCGCACTGGTCGGCTCGTCCAGCATCACGAACTTCGGCTTCAGGACCATCGCGCGCGCAATCGCGATGCGCTGGCGCTGGCCGCCGGAGAACTCGTGCGGGTAGCGGTCCTGCGCTTGCGGGTCGAGCCCGACCTCCTTGAGCGCGTCGCTGACGCGCGCGCGCCGCTGAGCCTGCCCCAGCTCGGGCGCTTGGATGAGCAGCCCTTCCTCGATGATCTGGCCGACCGAGAGCCGGGGCGACAGCGAGCCAAAGGGATCCTGGAAGACGATCTGCATGTCCTTGCGCAGGGGCCGCATCTCGCGGGTGGTGAGCTCGTCGATGCGTTTCCCGACGTAGGCGATCGGGCCTTTCGAGGATATGAGCCGCAGGATGGCGAGCCCGAGCGTCGTCTTGCCCGAGCCCGACTCGCCGACGATGCCGAGCGTCTGTCCCTCGCGCAGCTTGAGCGAGAGCCCGTCGACCGCCTTGACGTAATCGACCGTGCGGCGCAGCGCTCCCTTCTTGATGGGAAACCACACCTTCAGATCGTCCGTCTCGATGACGATCGGGGCCCTATCGTTGACCGCCGGCGCCGTGCCCTTCGGCTCGGCCGCCAACAGGTGCCGCGTATAGGCATGGCGCGGGTCGGTGAAGATCCGCTCCGTGGCGCCGTCCTCGACGATCTTTCCACCCTGCATGATGTAGACGCGCTCGGCCATCTTGCGCACGATGCCGAGGTCATGGGTGATGAGCAGCATCGCCATGCCCATCTCGCGCTGCAGCTCTTTCAACAGCTCGAGGATCTGCGCCTGGATGGTGACGTCGAGCGCGGTCGTCGGCTCGTCGGCAATCAGCAGATCGGGCTCGTTGGCAAGCGCCATGGCGATCATGACGCGCTGACGCTGGCCGCCGGAGAGCTGGTGGGGGAAGGCGCCGAGCCGCTTTTCGGGTTCGCGGATGCCGACCCGGCGCAGCAGCTCCAGGACGCGCGTGCGCGCGCTCTGCTCGTCCATACGGCGATGCAGCTTGAGGACCTCGCCCACCTGCTTCTCGATGGTGTGCAGCGGGTTGAGCGACGTCATCGGCTCCTGGAAGATCATGGAGATGCGATCTCCGCGGATGGCCTGCAGCTGCGGCTCAGGCATCTGCAACAGATCGCGCCCTTCAAACCAGATCTCGCCGGAGGGATGCGCCGCGGAAGGGTAGGGCAGAAGCTTGAGGATCGACAGGGCGGACACGGTCTTGCCCGAGCCCGATTCGCCGACGAGCGCCACGGTCTCGCCCCGGCCGATGCGGAAGGAGGCGCGGTCGACGGCGAGCAGCTTCTCCTGCCCGGCGCCAAAGGTGACCGACAGGTCTCTGATATCGAGGAGAACGCGTCTGGGTGCCACGATCGGGCCTCCTACCGAAACGTCTTGCGTGGATCGAGGGCATCGCGGACGCCCTCGCCGATGAAGATCAGCAACGACAGCATGACCGCGACGGAGAAGAAGCCGGTGAGTCCCAGCCAGGGCGCCTCCAGATGCCGTTTGCCCTGGAGGAGAAGCTCACCCAGCGAGGCGGAGCCCGGCGGCAGGCCGAGCCCCAGGAAGTCGAGCGCGGTCAGAGCGGCAATCGAGCCCGAAAGCTGGAAGGGAAGGAACGTGAGCGTCGCCACCATGGCGTTGGGCAGCATGTGCTTCCACATGATCTTGGTGTGTGACAGCCCGAGCGCGCGCGCCGCCGTGATGTATTCGAAGTTGCGCGCGCGCAGGAACTCCGCACGCACCACGCCGACGAGATTGACCCAGTAGAATATCAACAGCACGCCGAGCAGCGTCCAGAAGCTGGGCACCAGCACCGAGGAGATGATGATCAGCACGAATAGAGACGGGATCGACGACCAGATCTCGAGAAAGCGCTGAAAGATGAGATCCGTGCGGCCGCCGAAATAGCCCTGTATGGCGCCGGCGGCGACGCCGATCCCTGAGGAGAGGATGGTCAGCACGAGCCCGAACAGCACCGAGATGCGGAAGCCGTAGATCACGCGCGCGACCACGTCGCGCCCCTGGTTGTCGAGCCCGAGCCAGTTGCGGTTGCCGATGGCCTCATAGCGCGCGAGCTGCGCCGGCGGCGCTTCGCAAAGGGGCGCGCTCGAGGCCCACGGCGGCGGCGCCGGGTAGCCCAGGCACAGCCCATCGAAGCCTTGCCGGCCGGGATAGTCCTTGTTGATCGTATCGAAGGAGTAGCCGATCGGCGGCCACAGCGCCCAGCCGTTGTCCTTGATCTCGTCCAGGATCACGGGGTCCTTGTAGTCGGTGACGGCGAGAAAGCCGCCGAATTTCGATTCCGGGTAGTCGACGAAAACAGGAAACAGAATCTCGCCTTTGTAGCTGACGATCAGCGGCCGGTCGTTGGCGATGAACTCGGCGAACAGGGAGAGCACGAACAAACACGCGAAAACGATGAGGCTCCAGTAGCCGCGCTTGTTCGCCTTGAAGTTGAGCCAGCGGCGCCGGTTGATCGGACTCAAGCCGAAGCGGCCGCGCAAGCGGCGCCCGCGCGGCAGCCACGGCGGCAGCGGGCCTGAGCCTTCCTCCTCGGGCGGAGGTTGCGATTGGGGCAGCGGCGTCTCGAGCTCGCGCAGGTCCACCACCGCGTCAGACCTCCCGGCTCTCGAAATCGATGCGCGGATCGACGAGGGTGTAGACGAAATCGGAGACGAGGTTCACCACCAGACCTAAAAGCGAGAAAATCCACAGTGTGGCGAACACCACCGGATAGTCCCGCTTCTCGATCGACTCAAACGAGAGCAATCCGAGCCCGTCGAGCGAGAAGATGGTCTCGATCAGCAGCGCGCCGGCGAAGAACGCTGAGATGAAGGCGCCGGGGAAGCCCGCGATGATGAGCAGCATCGCGTTGCGGAACACGTGCCCGTAGAGCACCTGGTGCTCGTTCAGGCCCTTGGCGCGGGCGGTGATCACGTATTGCTTGCGGATCTCGTCGAGGAAGCAGTTCTTGGTGAGAAACGTCATGGTCGTGAAAGACGTGACCGCCATGGCGATGATCGGTAGCGTCAAATGCCAGAAGTAATCGCCGACCTTGCCGATGAGCGAAAGCTGGTCCCAGTTGTCGGAGGTGAGGCCCCGCGAGGGAAACCACTGGAAGAACGAGCTGCCGGCGAACAAAATCAGCAGAAGCACGGCGAAGAGGAACCCCGGGATCGCGTAGCCGATGACGAGCACGCCGCTCGTCCAGGCATCGAACGGCTGCCCGTCATTGACGGCCTT
This sequence comes from uncultured Hyphomicrobium sp., assembly GCA_964443205.1. Classification (GTDB taxonomy): domain Bacteria; phylum Pseudomonadota; class Alphaproteobacteria; order Rhizobiales; family Hyphomicrobiaceae; genus Hyphomicrobium_A. The sequence continues at coordinate 11,559 of CAYUBZ010000017.1, forward strand.
GCGGATGCCGAGCGGGATGGAGATCAGGTAGGTGATGATCGTCATCCACAGCCCGAGCGAGATCGAGACCGGCAGCTTCTCCTTGATCAGCTGCAGCACGGAGACGTCACGGAAGTAGCTCTTGCCGAAATCGAAGGTGAGATAGTTCTTCATCATGATGAAGAAGCGCTCGTACGCCGGCTTGTCGAAGCCAAACTGCTTCTCCAGGCTCTTGATGAACTCGGGATCGAGCCCTTGCGCGCCGCGGTATTTCGAAGTCACGGCGTCGGCAGCACCTTGGCCCATCTGCGACTGCGCGCCGCCGGAAAGCGTGTCGCCGCCACCGCCGCCGATGCGGCTGACGATCGAGGAGTCGTGCCCGGTGAGCTGCGCGATGATGCGCTCGACGGGGCCGCCGGGCGCGAATTGGATGACGGTGAAGCTGATCAGCATGATCCCGAACAGCGTCGGGATGATGAGCAAGAGGCGCTTCAGGAGATAGGCGACCATCGGCGGGGATCTCAGTTCTTGGCCAATTTGCCAGCTTTTTCGGCGTCGTACCACCAGGTGTCGATCACGCCGGGATCATACTTGGGTTTGACCTCCGGCCGGGAGTACTTGTTCCAGAAGGCGAGGCTGTGGGACGCCTTGTACCACTGAGGCACCCAATAGTGGCCGGCGCGTAGCACGCGGTCGAGCGCGCGCGTTGCTGCTATAAGATCGCCGCGCGATTTCGCCTCGACGACCTTGTCGGTCAGCGCGTCGATGACCGGGTCCTTGATGCCGGCAAGGTTGAAGCTGCCGTCCATCCCGGCGGCGGCCGAGCCCCAGTAGCTCTTGAGCTCCACGCCGGGCGTCAGGCGCAGCCCGTAGCGCTCGATCGACATATCGAAGTCGAACGCCTTCATGCGCCGCTCGTACTGAGCCGGATCGACGCTGCGCAGCGAGGCGTTGACGCCGATGCGCTTCAAGTTGTCGACGTAGGGAAGGATGATCCGCTCGAAGCCCGACTCGAAGCTGAGGATCTCGACATTGAGCACCTTTCCGCCCTTGCCGTATCCGGCAGCATCGAGCAGCTCCTTGGCGCGGCGCAGATTGTCGCGATTGCGGCCTGAGCCGTCGGTCACCGGCGGCGTGTAGGGCTCGCCGAAAACTTCCGGCGCAAGGCGGTCGCGGTAGGGTTCCAGCAGCTTCAGCTCCGCCGGCCCCGGCAGGCCGGTCGCCTTCATCTCGGAATTCTCAAAGAAGCTCTGCGTGCGCTTGTAGCTATTGAAGAACAAGTTCTTGTTCGACCACTCGAAGTCGAAGGCGAGATCGAGCGCCTCGCGCACGCGCTTGTCCTTGAACGGCTCGCGCCGCGTGTTGATGAAAAAGCCCTGCGCTCCGGACGGCCGTTCGTCTGGCAGCGTCAGGCGGATGAGCCGGCCTTCTTTCACCGACGGCACGTTGTATCCGGTCGCCCAGTCGAGGGAGGTGAACTCCTCGCGGAAATCAAAAGTACCGGACTTGAGACCTTCGAGCTCCAGGGTGCGGTCGCGATAGTACTCGTAGCGGAGCTCGTCGAAATTGAAGCGGCCGCGGTTCACAGGCAGGTCCTTGGCCCAGTAGTCGGGGCGGCGCTTGTAGGCCACGTAGGTGCCGGGCTTGAAGCCGGCGATCGCGTAGGGACCGGAGCCGAGCGGAGGGTCGAGCGAGGTTTGATCGAAGGGATGCTGCGTGTAGTAGGCCTTCGACAAGACAGGCAGCTCCGCCACGATGAGGGGCAGATCGCGGGTCAGATCGCCCTTGAACGTGTAGCGCACCGTGCGCGCGTCGAGCGCCTCTGCCTTCGTCACGTCGCGCAGCGACAATGCGTACTCGGGCCGTCCCTTCTCCTTCAGCATCTCGAAGGAGAAGACGATGTCGCCGGCCGTTATGGGCGAGCCGTCGGCGAACTTGGCTTCGGGCCGCAGGTGAAACACGACCGACTTGCCGTCCGGTGCCACCTCGGCACTCTCGGCGACGAGGCCATAGACGGCGTCCGGCTCGTCCATGGCGCGCGTCATCAAGCTGTCGAACAGGTACTCGAGACCCTGCGCCCGGTCACCCTTGAGGATGAAGTTGTTGAAGCTGTCGAATGTCTTGGTGCCGCCGGAGCCGACCATCGACAGGCGCCCGCCTTTGGGCGCGTCGGGGTTCACGTAGTCGAAGTGCTCAAAGCCTTGCGGGTACTTCAGATCGCCGAAGGCCGACAGGCCGTGGCGTGCCTCGGCGCTGGCGGGCGTCGCGGCCCACAGCAGCGTGGTGAGTCCAAGCGCAAGTGCGCGGGCCCCTTTGCCCACCGGCCGACGAAGTGCTGGGCTGGGCGCCGTCATTTGCCTCGTGCGGTGGCCAGCGCCTTCTGCTTCTCGGGATCGATCCACCAGACTTGCGTCAAGGCGGCCGTCATCTGGGGCAGCTTCTTGGGGCGGCCGAAAATGTCCCAGGTCACGATCCGCTCGAAGGGATAGTGCCAATGCGGAACGACGTAGTAGTTCCACAGCAGCACGCGATCAAGCGCGTGGGTCGCCGCGATGAGGTCGGCGCGGTCCTTGGCAAATACGACCTTGTCGATCAGCTTGTCGATGGCCGGGTTCTTGATGCCCGCCGTGTTGCGCGAGCCGTTTTTGTCGGCGGCGGCCGACCCCCAGAATTCGCGCTGCTCGTTGCCTGGCGAGTTCGACTGCGGGAAAGTGTCGAGGATGATGTCGTAGTCGTGGGTATCCTCGCGGCGCTTGTATTGGGCGCTGTCGACCATGCGCACGCTGGCCTTGATGCCGAGCTTCTGCAGATTCTGCGCATAGGGCAGCACGATCTTCTGGAAGTCGGGAGACTCGAGCAGGAACTCGGCGGTCAGCACCTCGCCGTCGGCGTTGCGCAGGACGTTCTCCTTCCTCGCTGAGGAAAGTCCGACGGTCCGCAGGATGCCGCAGAAGAAGCCGCAATCTTTGTCCTCGACGATGTTCTCCTGCAGCGTCCAGCCGGCCTCCGACAGCAGCTTGGAGGCCTCACGCATGTGATCGCGGTAGTCCTCGTTCGTCTTGTTGACGGGGTTCTTCCATTCGGTGGTGAAGACCTCGGGCGGCACCTCGTCGCGCACCTCCTGCAAGATCTCCAGCTCGCGGCCCTGCGGCAGGCCATGCGACGCCAGATCCGAATTGTCGAAGTAGCTGCCGGTGCGCCGGTAGAGATCGAAGAAGAGCTGCTTGTTGGCTTCCTCGAAATTGAAGGCGAGACCGAAGGCCTTGCGCACGCGCGGGTCCTGGAACTTCTTGCGTCGCAGGTTGAAGACGAACGCCTGCATGGGCGTAGGGTTGCCCTTGACTGGAATCGCTTCCTTCTTGACCCATCCCTTTTTGACCGCTGGAAAATCGTACCCGGTCGCCCATTGGCTGGCGACGTTCTCCCCCCAGTAGTCGAGCTTGCCCGACTTGAACTCCTCAAACGCCGGGGTGCGGTCGAGGAAATAGGTGAGCTCGATTTCGTCGAAGTTCCACTGCCCCTTCGATATCGGCAGATCCTTCGCCCAATAATCCTTTGCGCGCTCATAGGTGATGGAGCGCCCCGGGTCGACCTGCTTGATCTTGTAGGGGCCGGAGCCCAAGGGGACCTCGAGCGTGGACTTGGTGAGGTCCCGCTTCTCGCCGTTGGCGCCTGTCCCTTCCCAATAATGCTTAGGCAGCACGGTGAGCTGGCCGACGATCTGCGGCAGCTCGCGATTGCCTTTCACGTCGAAGGTGAACGTCACCTCGCGCTCGCCGGTCTTCTCCGCCTTGACGACGTTCTTGTAATAGAAGGCGTATTGCGGATGCGACTTTTTCTGGGCCTCCAGACTGAAGACCACGTCCTCAGGCGTGATCGGCGTGCCGTCATGCCAGCGCGCCTCCGGCCGCAGGCCGAACGTCACCGAGGAATAGTCGTCGGGATAGGACACCCATTCGGCGATTTGACCGTACTCGACGGAGGGCTCGTCGGGGCTCGAGGTCAGCAGCGAATCATAGATCAGCGCCAAGCTCGAGGCCGGGTCGCCCTTCACCGTGAAGGGGTTGAGGCTGTCGAACGAGCCAGGCACGTAGCCGCGGATCCTGCCGCCTTTGGGGGCGTCGGGGTTGACCCAATCGAAATGCTTGAAGTCGGGACCGTACTTGGGCTCTCCCACCAGCGAGAGTGCGTGGTGCCGTTTCGGACCGGCCGCCTCGGAGGGCGCGGCGCTGGCCGCGGGAATGGGATCCTGCGCCACTGCCGATGCAGACGTTGCGCCGAGGCTGGCGAGAGCGGCGAGCAGAATGGCGGGGAGCGCGCGACGCGAATGCACCTGGCTTGTTCCTTCCTGTGACGAGCCGCCGGGGCCGGCCTGTCCGATGTCGGCCGCTCGGCCCAACTCGAACACGACCCGAGCCGTACACAACCTTTCTCAAGTCTCGCGAGTCGGGCACGACGTGGCATAGTCTACGCGTAGAGTCGCAAAATCCGGGCCCGAGCGCGAGTTAACTTGCTGTCATTTTGGTCGCGGCGCAGCGCTATTTCTGGGTGTTCAGGTAGGCCAATAGATCCGATAAATCAGTAGGATCGGAAATCCCTGGGAAGAGCATCTTGGTCCCCGGCACGAAATCCTTGGGCTTATGAATGAAAGCTGCGAGGTCTGGAAGCGTCCAGTCGCCGCCCTTCTCCTTCATCGCCGCCGAATAGTTAAAGCCCTCATGGCTGCCCTTCGGCCGGCCGACGACGCCCCACAGGTTGGGTCCGACCTTGTTGGGTCCGCCCTGCTCGTCCGAGTGGCACGCTAGGCATTTCTTGAAGATCGTCGCGCCGGCCTCCGCGTTGGCAGTGGCAGCCGCCTGCGCCACCTCGTCGGGATTGAACGCGGGCGCGATCGCCGGCAGGTCCACCGGCGCCGGCACCCCCGGCGCGCCTTCGGCTGGCACGGCGCTTTTTCCCGGTTCCTCCGGCATCGGCAAGGTGTAGCCGGGCTTCTCCGGGCCGTGATCCATCTCGGCGATCTCCAGCACCGTGTGGAAACCGACGATGACGAGCAGGGCGGACAGGACCCCGCCTGCGATTTTTGCGACCTCGAAGGTATCCATGGCACGTCACCCCGCATCCGCTTTCAGCGCTCGGTCCGCTGGCCGAACGAGCTGGCGCGACTATAGAAAGTCCGCTTCGGCTTGCAACCGAGCTTCGCTCCGTTCTAAGTGCGTTCGCCCGAGACCAATTGCCACCGGTCAAATCTTGAGCAGAGCTTTCTTGAGATGACGCGCACCCTCATCGTGATTCCGGCGCGCATGCAGGCCTCGCGCCTGCCCGGCAAGCCGATGGTGGATATCGCCGGCGAGCCCATGATCGTGCACGTCTGGCGCCGGGCGGTCGAGGCGCAGGCGGGCCGGGTCGTCGTCGCGGCCGATGACGACGAGATCGTCGCTGCCGTCGCGGCCGCCGGCGGCGAGGCGCTCATGACGCGCCCCGACCACGCCTCGGGCTCCGACCGGGTCTTCGAGGCGGTCGGCCGCGTCGATCCGGAGCGGCGCGCCGAGCTGGTCGTCAACCTGCAAGGCGATCTACCCACGCTGGAGCCGCGGCTCATTCGCGCGTGCCTGGAGCCGCTCAGCGTGCCGGGGCCCGACATCGCCACGCTCGCCGCCCGGATCGTCGAGCCCGACGAGCGCACCAATCCCAACGTGGTCAAGGTCGTGGGCACGCCCCTTCCCCAGGAGCGCCGGCTGCGCGCCCTTTACTTCACGCGCGCGACCGCGCCCTACGGGGATGGCCCGCTCTACCACCACATCGGCATCTACGCCTATCGCCGGCCCGCGCTCGAGCGGTTCGTCGCCCTGCCGCCGTCGCCTCTGGAGGCGCGCGAGAAGCTGGAGCAACTCAGGGCGCTGGAGGCCGGCATGCGCATCGACGTTCAGATCGTTGACACGGTTCCGCTCGGTGTCGATACTCCGGCCGATCTCGAGCGGGCGCGCCGCCTTTTCGAGACTGCCGAACCGCCAGCGAGCTGACGTCCGCGAATGTTTAAAGTGCGGCCGCACGCTCCTTTCACCCGCGAAGCCCATGCCCACCTCCTCCCGCCAGAAAAGCGCGGCGTCTCAGCGCGGCGGAGCTGCGGGCGCTGGCGCAACGCCTGAGCGCATCGTCTACCAGG
>CAYUBZ010000018.1:0-17661 GCA_964443205.1 uncultured Hyphomicrobium sp.
CGTAGGCGACCGCATCCGCTGGAGCCAAGATCCGGCTTTTTGAATCATTTCGCTGAGGGACTCCTTCGGCTCGATCTTCGTCAGGCTATCGACGAGACGCTCGAACGACGAGGCAAACGGTGCGGCATTCGCTGCGCGCGCCACTGAGCGCTGCAGGCTGTCGGCGACCTCATAGAGCTCGGCGCGGCTGACGTGCGGGACCCAGCCGTCCCAACGGGACGCGGCGCGCCCGCGCGATCCACGCGGTACGACGAGAAGCGCCAACAGTGCGCCGGCCAGCGTCGCAACGCCGATTGCGACGACGGGCTGCCGGCGGATGGTGCGCCGGAGTGAATTGGCCCCGGCTTGCGTGCCTTCCTTGAGCGCGCGGCTGCGCCGATCGACGACGGCCGACAGCTCGTCGCCAATCGCGCTCACGCTTTTTCGAAGCTCGGCGATCGTCGAGGCATCAGGGTTTTTGGTGCCCTCCTTAACCGACGTATCCATCTCCCTGCTCTCCTCTCGATTGGCGCGATCCTGATGAGGAACGCCGAGACGGAGCGGCTGGTTCCCGCGTCGTATGGGCAATGCCCACGATTGGAACTTCCGGGCCGCCGGCGGCGTTGACTGTTCGTGATTTTGCAAGTGCGGGGGTCTTTCCCCCATGCGAGAGGAGGATCGTCATGACATTTACGTCGAGGAGCCACGCGCCGGAGCCCGGCGCGTCAACCCGCTCGGCTGCGAGCGACGTTGGCGACAACGTCACGGCGCTGCGCGAGGACATCGCCAGCCTCGCGGCCTCGGTGAAGCGTCTCGCGGCCGAGCAGATCGGAACGAGCGTGGAGGACGTTCAGGACAAGGCCATGGAGAAGGTCGGTGACCTCGAGACCGCAATCCGCCGCAATCCGAGCCAGTCGGCCCTGATCGCGGCCGGCATCGGTTTCGTCGTCGGTCTCATTCTGGCACGATAGAGGAACGAACATTCATGAACACGCAATTCACGCGCCCCGGCGCGTCGGCAGCGGGCACCGCCAGCGATTTGGCGAACGCGGCTCAAGACAAGATCTCCGAGACCGTCGATCAGGCGCAGGCGCTGGCGCAGGACCAGTACGACAAGCTCACCGCCACGATCCGGCGCAACCCGCTGCAGGCTGCGGGTATCGCCGCCGGGATCGGCTTCGTGCTGGCCCTCATGGCGAGGAGATAGGCGCCCATGCTCGGGGATGCCGTTCTTTATGCCGCGAGCCGCGCCACGTCGACCGCGATCGACAACATTGAGCGGCGGGCGATATGGGCGGCCACGGCGGCCGCATTCCTGATCTGCGGCCTGGTGTTCGCACTCATTGTGGCGTTCTGGCTCGCCGAGCCGCGGGTCGGCTCGCTCTATGCAGCCGGCACGATTGCCGCTGCGTGCATCGCCGTGGGCCTGTGCTGCTTGGCGATGCCATGGGCCATTGAGCGATTTGAGCGCGTGCGCAAGCGGCAGACCTCGCCGGTCGCCGCCACCGCCGCCGTCGTCAATGAAGAGGCCAAGGAGGCCGTCGATTATTTCGGCGCGCTGCAGGTGGTTGGGGCCGCGTTCCTGTTCGGTCTCGGCGCAGCGCGCCGCATGAAACGCTAGATCAGAAAAGGCTCCGCTGGGGGCGCGGCGGGTCGAGGGAGGCTGCATGGCCGTCACAAAGATTGCGCCCTTCCGGACCGTTGGAAGCTACGTTTCGGGCCCCGAGATGCCGGCGTCGGTCCTCGAGATGGCCGTCATCGGCTTCATCATCGTGGTGACGCTCTATTTCGGCCAGGCGGTGTTCGTTCCCTTGGCGCTTGCCGTCATCCTGTCCTTCATCCTTGCCCCGCCGGTCCGCGCCCTAAGGCGCCTAGGGCTTCCCAACTCTCCTGCAGTCTTTCTCGTGGTGTTGCTGGCCTTCGCGGTCATCTTCGGTGTGGGCACGCTCATCACCCAACAGGTCACGAGTCTCGCCCAGGAACTCCCGCGCTATCAGCTGACGCTCATGGACAAGGTCAAGGCATTGAAGATTGTCGCGGCCGGCAGCGGCGGCGCTATCGAGCGCGCCAGCGAGACGCTCAAGGACCTGCAGAAAGAGCTGGAAAAGCCCGAGGACGCCGCGTCGGCAGACACCATCACAGTGACCCCGCTCGGCGACAGGGCACTCCCAGCAGGCGAGGGGCAGCCCATTCCGGTGGAGGTGCACGCGCCCAAGCCAACGCCGCTCGACCAGCTCCAGGGCATCATCGGGGTCATCATCGCACCCTTGGCGACCGCGGGCGTCACCATACTCTTCGTGATCTTTCTGCTGTTGCAGCGGCTCGACGTGCGCGACCGCGCGATCCGCCTGCTCGGGGCGCAGGACCTGGAAAAATCGACCGCCGCCATGGACGACGCCGGTCAGCGTCTCAGCCAATATTTCTTGGCGATGACGGCGATCAACGCGGGCTACGGCATCTTCATCGGCGGGGCCCTTTGGGCGATCGGGGTGCCGAGCCCGATGCTCTGGGGCGTGCTGGCCATGCTGATGCGGTTCGTGCCGTTCATAGGCTCCTTCATCGCCGCCGCCTTTCCGCTGCTGCTGGCCGCGGCCCTGGATTCGGGATGGTCCGTCTTCCTCTACACGCTCGCGCTCTACGTCGTGGGTGAGCTCATCATGGGAAACCTGATCGAGCCGGTGGTGCAGGGGCATCGGACCGGGCTGTCGCCGCTGGCGATCATCCTGTCGGCGGCGTTCTGGACGCTGCTGTGGGGGCCGATCGGTCTTCTCCTCGCCATCCCTCTGACGGTGGTCCTCGTCGTGCTCGGGCGCCACGTCGAGCGCCTCGAGTTCCTGCATGTGCTCTTGGGCGACAGCCCGCCGCTGTCGCCGCCGGAACGGTTCTATCAACGCATGCTGGCCGGCGACCCGGCCGAGCCCGTGGAGCAGGCCGAGAAGTTCATCAACGAGCGGCCGATCCTCGACTATTACGACGAGGTCGTTGTCGAGGGCCTGCGTCTGGCGCAAGCCGATGCCGATCGGGGAACGCTCGATGCAGAACGGCTGCCGGAGATCCGCGAGACGGCGGAGGTCGTCATCGATGCGCTCTCCGACTACGGCCTGATGCCAAGGAAGCCTCCCAAGCGAACAGCCGAGGCAGCAAACGGGGCGGATGACGTTGCGCTCGGCGCCTGCGAGGCGGACACGGTGAACGTCGACGACACGCTCACTCTTTGTGCCGTCATCGAGCCGGAGATGGTTCCTCCAGAGTGGCGCAGCGAAAACGCCATCCTCTGCGTCGCCAGCCGCACGGCTCTCGATGAGACGGCGGCGCTCGTTCTGGCGCAGTTGCTGGAGAAATGCGGCCTCGGCGCCAAGGTGCTGGGCCCGGCGGAGGTCAAGCACGGCGCGCTGCGGCACCAGGACCTCGACGGGGTCCGGCTCATCTGCATCTCGGCGCTCGACGTGAACGAGCGCAGCGCGCACGTGCGCTTCCTGGCGCGACGCCTAAAGCGTTCGGCGCCCGATGCTGTTCTGCTCGGCGGTTTTTGGAAGCTCGACCCCGAGGAGGCGCGAAGTAAAGAAATCATCGACAGCGTCGCGGTCGATCGGGTCGTGGCCTCCCTGAAGGATGCGCTCGGATTCTGCTTGCAAGCGGCGATGGCGGCGCCGGCAGGCAAGACCGATCGCCGGCATGGCGAGGTCGCGGGCGAGCCCGAGCATTCTAGTCCTGCGGCCGTCGCCGAAGAGTCAGCCTCCTGAGATAGGCGGGCGTGATGGCGCGCGCCGCAGATAGCACCGTCTTCGATGCCTGCTTTCCCAGTCGCGTGACGCTCCAGCGCGGCGCGGCGTCCTCCATCAGGCGAAGCAGCTGGGCGCGCTGCACCTCTGGAATAAGGGCGGCGATCCGCTCGGAAAATTGCTCGACATTGTAGGGCTTGCGTCCGGCGGCCAGGCTGATGGGAACGACGTCGGCGCCCGCGAGACTGAGATTGGCAGCGACCGCGTCCATCGCTGCGCGAATGGAGCGCGCCTTCTCGCTGGCCGGAGCGTTCGTGTCGTAGGGCGGCGACCAATTGGATGGGGGCGGCAAGCGATCAACGTGCGTCAGCGCCACGAGGACGGGAGGCTCGCGCCTGTGAGGGCGCTCTGCGAAGTGCTTGTGGACGGCGGCGAGTGCGTCGCGGTCCACCTGGTCATGGGGGTGATTGGCGTCGACGGTCCACAAGATCAGGTCGCAGTCTCCGGCGCGCTCGGCAAACCTGCGTTGCTCCTTCTGAGCCGCACCGAAGCCGGGGCTGTCGATGACGACCGCACTTTTGAGGCCCGCAAGCTCCATCTCATAGGCCTGGAACGTCTGTGTCGCCGGCAGCACGTCGATGAGCGCTCCAACCTCCTTCGACAGCGCGTTGACGAGGCTCGACTTGCCCGAGCCCTCCTTGCCGGCGACGAGGATGCGCAAAGGCTCGGCCATGGGCGGCCCCGCGCGGCGGTCGCGCAGCGTCGACGTGCTCACGTGACTGGAAAGCGCCGACACCGATACCCTGAGGCGGCCGCCGTAAAGATCGATGGCCGCCCGCCCCACCTCGCGGACGTAGGCGCCCGCCAGTTGCTTTGCGAGCTGCTCACGAACGGCGGCGTAGAGATGCTTGGTGATTTGCTCACGTGCTTCCTGGGCAGCGGCCGTCACCGGGTTTATGAGGCGGACGAGCCGCCAGATGTCGTAGGCCTTCTCGGCAAAGCCGATGGCCGAGCGCCACCGATAGACCTTGAGCACCTGGCCCACGGTGAGCTGGTCGCCCAAAGGGACGTTGTCCATGACGAAGGGGCGCAGATCGGCGCTGACGCGCTCCACCAGCGCCAACGCCTCAGGGATCGTGAACTTCCACAGCGGATTGCGGTCTTGGGGGTGGATCTGACGCGCGACCGCCTCGATCGTGCGCAGGCCGAGGTTCAAGACCTTGTCGCGATCGGTGAGCTCGTCGGGGCGCACGCCGGAAGCAATCGCCTCGACCGCCGCCCAGGCTGCCTGCTCCCGCGCGGTCCAACCAGGATCTGGCGGCACGGCGCCAGCGTTCTGCGTCGAGGCGGTCAGCGGCGTCTCGGTGACGCTGCGGCGCAAGGCGAACGCCTGCACGAGGTAAGCGCACACGGATATGGCGAGCGCCCCCGCGAGCCAATAGAGCGCGTAGCCCTTCTCCCAAAGCCAAATCCAGCCGAGCGGCAGCAGCGAAATGAGCGGCAGAAGCAGCGCCAGAAAAATCATGACGCCGCGCAGATAAAACAGCGCTGGTCCTCTTTGCCTCAAGCCCTTTGAGCCATTTCCGAGTGTCGTTGCGCCTAAAAAGGAAACGAGACAGGCGCCTTCTGGCGCCTGTCCCACTGTACCTTGCGGCGCTCGCGAGCGCCGCTACGCATTTGAGCTCTAGTTGGACGACTTCTTCTTGTCGTCCCCATAGTAGTACGTCTTCGATGTATTCTGGTCGTCCTTATTTTCCGCCGATTTCATCGTGGGGACTGCTTCGCCCACGCGGCCCGTCGGGGGATGGATCGTCTCCGCTTGGTGGTCACCCGCCGCATCCTTGGATTGCGCCGCGTCGCTGCTCGGCTCCGCCGTCATGGTTGGGACCATTTCTCCGACCCGGTTCGTGGGTGCGTGCAGAGTCTCGCGCTGATGCGTCGCTTGCGGTTTGGTGGCGTCCTGCTCCTGCGCGTTCACCGGCTGCAGCGCGAGCCCAAGCGCGATGCTGGAAGCGAATAGCAGATACTTCATTGGTTCCTCCTTTTCGCGCCTCCTTCGATTGGAGGCGTCTGGCGGACTAACGGCGCCAAAGCACGATCGTTGCCAGGGCTCACGTACGTGTGAAGCGGCGGCTAACGGTTAAGGGTTCGCGGGTTGCGTGGTGGCAGCCGGCATGTTGGGCACGCCGATCTCACTGCGCGGGTAACTGTAAACGGCATAGTAGAGCATGCCGGCGACGAAGACCGCCAACGCCATCGAGATCACGAGCACTCGGAAATTGAGGCGGCGCGGCGAGGCTTGTCGCGCTTCGGTCGGTGTCAGAACCTGAGCTTTCTCTTCCATCTTTCGGTCCTCCCAAAAGAAGAAAACGCTCGGCGGCGGCGAGGGTTCCCGTTTACCCGAAGGGCGTGAGGGGTACGCTTAAGAAAATTGCGGCCCGGAGCCTATCCGGGCCGCAAGGACTGGTATTCACGCCGCCTTACGAGCGGTCTTCTGGCTTCTTCCATTCGGGAGCCGACTGCAGGCTCTCCTTGGTGACATTGGCGGTGACAACGAGGCCACCGTCGCCATCGCGTGTGAATGAGAGCTGCTCGAAGGGCAACGCCACGCTCTTCTCGCCCAAACCGAGGAAGCCGCCGACGCCGACGATTACGGCGGCAATCTTGCCGCTGCTGTCGATGCGGATGTCGTTGATGTCGCCGACGGACTCGTTGGATGCGTTCTTGACGCTCTTGTTCAGCAGGTCGTTGGCGGACAGCTGACCTGCGGCCTTGACCTTGGTCGTATCCATCTCCTGCTGCTCGGCGGGCATCGCCGACGGTTTAGGCATGGTCGTGTCCTGCGCGATCGCGGGAACCGCCATCAGCGCAACGAGCGAAGCCGTTGTGATAAGTGTTTTCATGATGAGCACTTCCTTTGAGTTGTTTGAACTCGTTCGCTGCCCGGTTCGGGCAACTGCTCAGTAACGATCTTGGATGGGTGGGGTTCCCACACTTTGTCGCAAACGTGTGCGCAACAGATCCGGGGTGTGCACGAACACAAATGCGAAAGCCGGCCGCGGATGATCCACGGCCGGCTTTGCAAATTCGACCACGCGACTAGTGACGCCTGTGGCGGCCACGGTGATGGCGGTGGTGATGGTGGCGTCTGCCGCCGAAATAGAGGCTAATGCCCGGCCATCCGTAGTAGTCATAGTAGCGGTGTCGCCTACCGTGACAATAGCGACGCCCGTGGCGTCGGTGACAGTGGCGGTAGCGCCTCCAGTGCACTTTCGTCGCCGACGTGTCGGGTGCTGTCGCGGCTCGCAACACGCCGAAGCCGGATGGCGCCGCGCTTGCGGGGCTCGCCATGAGGCCGGCAAAGCTCATCACCGCAGCGATCGTGAAAATTCTCCACCAAGATATTGGAACCTTCTCCTTCGGGTTTCTGACGTATCGAGCGACCCGTCCAGTCAACTCGCAATCGCCAGATCGGTTCCGGAGCAGGATCGCGCGCCGCGCGCGTGCGTCGGCGCGGCGCCCGAGCGCGCCATTTCTCGGCGTCGGTTCAGTAGCTTGGAGCTATCGTGCTACGTGCGCCGCAAGGGTCGGCCCGTCGTGTCGAGAATGGCGTCGGCCTTCGACCAGGTGTGCTCCTGGCCGCAAAGCGGACAGCGAATCGGGGTCGCCGGGATGTCCGGCAGACTCTTGAAGCTGTCCTTGTCCGTGTCTATTCCGACCGGCACCAGCTGCTTCGTCGTCGGGCAGCGGATCAAGATCGCACCCATTGCATCCTCCACGTCGCCAGCCCGAAGGGGTGAACCCAAGCCAGCAAGTATATATTGGCTGCGGGAATTTGCGGTAGTCCGATCTTGCGTACTCGCTGACGGCTGAAAAGCCACCCGCTCAGGGCTAGGCGGAGACCTGGCCGCAGCGGTTGGCGGCCTGCATTTGGCGCCGCAAAACCCGGCCAAATCATGTTGAGAGATGTGCCCTTCCAACGGGAACCAAGATCGCCGCTCCGCGTTGTTGTGGCCACAAAACCGGAGCTGGAGACCCGTCCCATGAAGGTCGAGAACCTTAACGATCTTTTCGTCCATACCCTCAAGGACATCTATTTCGCCGAGCGTCAGATCGTCAAAGAGCTGCCGAAGATGGCGAAGGCGGCCGACTCTCAGGAGCTGGCAAAGGCGCTCGAAAACCATCTGGAGGAGACCAAGGAGCAGGTTTCCCGCCTCGAGCAGGTCTTCAAGCTTGTGGGCGTGAAGGCCGAAGGCGAGAAATGCCCGGCAATCGAGGGAATCCTCAAGGAGGCGAAAGAGCTTTTGGAGACGATCAAGGACCCCGATACGCGCGACGCCGCCATGATCGGCGCCGCGCAAGCCGTGGAGCACTATGAGATCACGCGCTACGGAACGCTCGTGTCCTGGGGCAAGCTGCTCGGACTGAAGGATGCCGTGAAGCTCCTTTCCACGACCTTGAAGGAGGAGCACGATGCCGATTCCAAGCTCACCAAGATTGCCGAAAGCAAGCTGAACAAGGAAGCAGCCTGACCGTGCAATCCGAACGCTACGTTGCATCAAGCTAAGCTAAGCCAGGGGGCAACTCCTGGCTTTTGCGCGTGAGATGCTCACTTCACGAGATTGTGTCAATTTGGTCCGGGGCGCTCGCCGCCGCCGGAAAGCGATGCATTTCGCCCTTTGAGATTGTCATGCGCCCGCTTGACGGGCGGCGTACATCAAATGACATCGCAGGCGCTCTGCGCGCGCACTACAAGGAGCGCGGCAGACTTGTCCGTCGCGTAAGGTCGGGCTCGCCTGATCAAGGTGTTGCGCTTTTCGCTGTGAGGTCTCCCGTTGCCACAGTTGATCCTTAGCGGGCCGCGTTTCCTAGGAGCTCTCTCGACCGAGGACGGCCCCGCGCTTCCCAAGGCATCCGTGAAGGGCGCTAGCAAGAGTTTAAACGGGCTGAACGTTCTCTTGGTCGAGGATCAGACGCTGATCGCCCTCGACACCGAGACGATGCTGCTCGAGCTCGGCGCGGCGACGGTCGCCTCCTTCATGGCCGTCGATCCAGCACTCACGTGGCTTGCATCGGCCTCGCCCGATGTGGGCGTGCTCGATATCAATCTCGGCGCCTCAGCCTCGTTTCCTATCGCGGAAGCGCTGCGCCGGCGCTTGATACCCTTCATCTTCACGACCGGCTACGGCGATACGCTGATGATGCCCGATGTGTTTGCCGACGTCGAAATCGCGCACAAGCCCTATACCCGTGAGGGGCTTCAGCAGGCCCTGAGCGTCTGTCTAGGTATCGACCGGGCCGACACCTAGAGCAGCGGCCGCACAGTTGTACCTGAGGGTTCCTCGCCGGAGAGCTCGACCAGGCGCTCCCGATCGAGGATCTCGTACTCCTGCTCCTTCCAGCGGATCACGCGGTCCCTGATCAATCGCGCCATCGTGCGGTTGGTGTGCACCAGTGACAGCCCGAGCGTATCGGCGATGTGCTGCTGCGTGATCGCAATGCGCACCTTGTTGGCGGTGCGCATGAGGCCGACCTCCTCAACCCGTTGGGCGAGGTGCAGGAGGAGGTGGGCGCAGCGCTCGATCGCGCTGCGGCGCCCCACCGACAACAGCTGCTGGTCCAAGATCTGCTCGGAGCGGGCGGCAAGCCAAGTCACGTCGAAGGACAAGCCGGCGTGTGTCTCGAACAACCGCCATAGCCCCTCGCGCTGAAAGACGCACAGCACCATGTCGGACATCGCTTCGATGGAATGCTGCATCTCGTCCATGACGGAGCCCTGCAGGCCGATGAAATCGCCGGGAAAGCAGTAGTTGAGGATTTGCCGTCGTCCGTCGGGAAGCGATTTGTAGCGGAAAGCGCTGCCCGAGAGCACGGTATAAAGATGGGCACTGCTCGCGCCCTCGAGGAAGAGCATGGAGCCGGCCTCGACCGTCAGCTCCCCGGTCTTGAAGTCTTTGACGAACGCAAGCTCCTCGGCGGTGAAGGGCCGAAATATCTTTTGGTCGCGCAGCGGACAGCGATCGCAAGGCACCTGCCGTCGCGCGGCGTCCTTGGGATCCGCCATTGGACTCTTCTTTTTGCTGTGGGCGCGCGGCGGCATCAGATCCCTCCCGCCGAGGCAGGTCAAGACTCCAGTAGTCATCAATCCCGGGCGGAACTAGGGGGAGTGGGCGCGCATGTCCGGGGGCATGTGGAATCGCTCGCAGCGGCGGCCTTCGATGGCCGGCTCGCACGGTCCCATTTTGCACGCCTCAACGTCGCTAGGTGGATTTCCATGATGTCGGGCAACGGTGCGCTCTCGCTCGGCGCACTTTGACGGAGCTGCCGCCCAAATAGCTTAACAAGCTCTTTGGCCTTCTGCGTCGCCACGTCGCGCAATCCCAAGTTCTAATCGCCATCTTCAGGCCCAACCCAGGACAGGGCGGGAAAGTTCCAGAGGATGGTCTTTACAAATTGGCAGGAGGTGCGGCGGCTAGTCTGCGGCCTCAGAATCATCCTCCCAAAGGATGTGGCTTGCCGGGATATCGAGCGTCCAGCGGACGCCCCCCGGCCTGAAGTCGAGCGTTGCCTCCCCGTGCAGGGCGCGGGCCGCGAGTTGCTCCATGACGACCTGGCCGAAGCCTTTATGCGATGGCGGCGTAACCTTGGGGCCACCATCCTCGGTCCAGAGCATCTTGAAGCGCGCATCGTCGGCTCCGTTGCCGGCACATCTCCAGCGGACCCTAACTCGCCCCTTCGGCACGGACAGCGCGCCGTACTTCGCCGCATTGGTGGAGAGCTCGTGGACCGCGAGGCCGATGTTCTGGGCGGCTTCTGGCGTCACGATCATCTCCGTGCCCGAGATTTCGATCTGACTCGCATGCGCGTCGAGATAGTGCCCGAGCTGCGACTTGACGAGATCGGCGACCGAGACGCCGTGCCAGTCGCGTTGCACCAAGAGATCGTGAGACGCCGCCAGCGCTTGCAGCCGGCCGGAGAAACGCGCCTCGAAGTCGGCAACCGTTTTGCTCCCGACCTTGCTCTGGCGGGCCATCGCCTGGATCACCGCCAGCAGGTTCTTGGAGCGGTGCGTGATCTCGCGCATCAGGAGGGTTGTGTGCTCCTCCCAGCTCTTGTGGTCGGTGATGTCGCGCGCAGTGCCCGTCATGCGCACGGCCACACCATCTAAGAAGTGGGCTTTTCCTTTGGCCGCGACCCATCGCTCGACGCCGTCGTGCACGCCCTTCACCCTGTGCTCCACGTCGTACTCGACCGGGTCTTGCCCATCCTGCGCCATCTCGATGGCGGCGAGCGTCGCTTCGCGGTCTTGCGGATGGATTGCGGATATAAAAGTGTCGTAGGTCACGGGATCCTCGGGGCGTAGCCCCCACAGCTCGCGCATGCGCTTGTCCCACGCGAACGCACCGGTCGTGAGATCCCAGTCCCACGTGCCGGTGTCGGCCGAAGCGAGCGCAAGGCGCAGGCGATCCTCGCTTTCGCGCAGAGACTGCTCCATGTAGCGGCGTGTCTCTGACCCGCGCGCCAGCGCCTCACCGACGGCGCGGACCTCGCGGATTGAGGAGTCGATGGGCACGATCTTCTCGCCGTGCCCAAGTGCCCTTGCGCCTTCGACGAGCTGGCGCACGGGATGGGAAAGCCTGCGGCCGAACAGAAAGGCGAGCAGAGCCGAGAGAAGCGAGAAGCTCAAAGCGAGCGTGACGACGAGCACCCAGGAATGGAAGATCGGCCGGTTGGCGATCGCCAGGGGGACGGTCGTGGAAATGAGCCAGCCCGACTGCTGCGAATATGTGGTGGCGCGCAGAACATGTCTTCCCTCCGCGTCGGTTGTGCGCCAAAGCCCCGGGCCCAGTGGAGAGCCTCCGAGAGGCTCCTTGTGCAGGGTGCGCCCAACATACGCATTGGAGTCTTCAGAGCGTGCGATGACGACGCCAGCCCGGTCCGTCACGGTCGCGACCCAGCCATCGTCGAGCTTCTCGCTTTGCAGGATCTCGAGGATTCGCTCCGGCGACATCGATGCGCTGAGCACATAGACTGTCTTGCGGCGCTTTTGCACGGGCACGCTGACGCTGAAGACAGGAGCCTTGGCCATGATGCCTTGGTAGATGTTGGAGACCTGCGGCTGGCCGCTCTCCACGACCTTCTTCCAGTCGTTGGCCGAGACCTCCGGCAAAGTCGCGCCCCATTCGGCCCGCGTGTTGACCAATTGCTTGCCGGTCCGGCTCGTCAGGAAGAAGTGGTCGCCGCCGACCTCTTGCGCAGCCATGCTCTGTCCGTAGAACGCTTTCAGATCGCCTTCGGCGAGCGACGGCGAGGAGGCGAGTGCCTTGAGGGTCGTTGTCGTGGCCGCAAGTTCGCGATCGATCGCAATCGCGACCGTTCTGACCACGTCCGTCGTCTCGAGTTCCATCGCCGCCCGCTCCAGGGAGGCGGAGCGCAGGATCATCAAGCCGCTGAAAATGAGCGCCGGGACGAGCAGGGCAAGGCTGTAGAGCAGGAACTGAGCCTGGATCGACCACGTGCGCTCTCGCAGGCGCTTAAACATCGTGGGGAGATCTTCTCATTGATTTCCACCGAAAGTTGCGCCGCGCGCACCCCATCGCCGCACGAGACGGATCTCGCGCGGTTTCATGTAAACGCAGCGTGTTCCGATGAGTTCCCATTCATCGAGGCGCTAGCACCGCAATTCATCGATTGCGTGGCAACGCGGTTTTTGCGCTGGAACCAACCTGGGCCCGAGACCGTTCTTGCGCCGATTGGACAATGCAACCGAGGAGAATAACGATGAATTGGGATCGTGTGAGTGGGAACTGGAAGCAGTTCAGAGGCAAGGTCAAGGAGCAGTGGGGCAAGCTCACGGACGACGAGCTCGATCAGATCGACGGCAACCGCGAGCAGCTCGAGGGCAAGCTCCAGGAGCACTACGGCATCGCCAAGGACGTGGTTAAGAAACAGGTCGACGACGCCATGCGCCAGTGGTGACCCTCCCCGGCCGGACGCGCCGACCGTCCTCCCCTCTGGTCGACGCGAGGCCGCGAGGCCCGCGATCCAGGCTCGCCCTTGGATCGCGGGTCTTTTTTGCGGTGCACGACTGGCGTCTGTCGGGCGTCTGCGAAAAAAATCACCGAGCCCTGGAACCTTTGGGGCCTTCTGCCGTTGTTGAGCCTCATGGGGCCGGTGCTAAGGTGAAGGCGGACGATCTAGCTCCGGCGAGGGAGCGGTCCGAGGATGAAGCGGTTTGAGCCCTGCAACACGTTAACAGTACCCGATCGCAGACGGGTGCAACGAGGCCGCCGGGGAGGGTGGGCTTGATGTCCGAGGACAAGAAGGCTCCGGCGGGCCCGCGGCGCGATGAGAGCGTGGACGCAGAGCGCACGAACCTCAAGGCCACGGGTGCCGCCACAGACGGCGGGACGAAGGTGACCAAGATCGACCGACATGATCAACAACCCGGACAGGCCCGCGCCCGCAACCAGGATGTGCTGCCCGGCATTCTCGGCAAGCAACTGAGAGCAGCCTACAGCGAGCTTCTCAATGCTCCCGTGCCGGACGCGATCACCCAGCTCATCAAGGAGCTGGAGAGCAAGGAACCCGCCACGCGCCCAAAGAATGTGGACAAGGATGGGCGCGAGGAGAGCGGTCAGTGAAAGTCAAAGCGCAGGACACTTCGCTCCGCGATGATCTCGTGGCGGCGATCCCCAACATGCGCGCCTTCGCCATCTCGCTGTGCGGCAACCGGGACCGCGCCGACGACCTGGTGCAAGAGGCCCTGGTGAAGGCCTGGAACCATCTGGAGTCATTCGAGCAGGGTACCAATCTGAAGGCCTGGCTGTTCACGATCCTGCGCAACGCCTATTTCTCCGAGCTCAGGAAGACCAAGCGAGAGATCGCCGACAGCGACGGCCAGTTTGCCGCGCGTCAGGCGGTGCCGGCCGAGCAGCAGGGTCATCTCGATCTCGTCGACCTCAACAACGCGCTGGCTAAGTTGCCGGCCGACCAGCGCGAAGCGGTGATCCTGGTCGGCGCCGAAGGGTTTTCCTATGAGGATGCCGCCGGCATCTGCGGTTGCGCGGTGGGCACGGTCAAGAGCCGCGTCAATCGCGCGCGCACCAAGCTCGCCGAGCTGATGTCAGACGAGCCGGCGAACGAGGCGCGTGCTGATGCCGCCGAGGATGACGAGCCGCAAAGCGGCTCGCGCACGACCCGCATCGCCTCCAAATGAGGCCGCTGAGCGCCGTGGGGAGATTGGCCTCAGGCTGATGCGACCTGGGCATCCGGCCGGCGCGCGCGATAATCGAAGAACAGTGCCTGGCTGATGACGGCCTGCACCGTCTCGGTCCGGAACGGCTTGTTGACGAGGAACGTCGGCTCCGGACGGCTACCGGTCAGCAGTCGCTCAGGGTAAGCGGTGATGAAGATGACGGGCACGTCGAACGATCCCAGGATTTCGTTGACGGCATCCAATCCGGAGCTGCCGTCGGCCAGCTGAATGTCGGCGAGCACCAGGCCCGGTTTGTGCTTGCCGAAAGCCGCGACGGCTTCCTTGTGCGTGCGGGCGGTGTCGCAGACGTCATGGCCGAGCCCGGTGACCAGATCGGCGAGGTCGATGGCGATCATCGGCTCGTCCTCGATGATGAGCACGTTTGTCGCCACCTGCTCGGCGATTTCGGAAGCTGCCTGGTCTACCAGAGTTTTCACGCCGGCCTCGTCGGTCTCGAGAACCTTTGCGGCGTCGTCGGTTGAGAACTCCTCGACGGCCATCAACAGGAACGCTTGGCGCGCTCGTGGCGTTATGGCTTCAAGCTTCCGGTCCGCGGCGGCAAGCAGCGCCGAGCTCGGAGTGTCGGTGCTCTTTTGGTTGAGACGCACCGAGTTCCAGACCTTGAGAAAGGTCTGATAGGTGGCGACGCGTGGCTCGAGATCGGTGGGAAAGACGCTCGGGTCTGCCGCGAGCGCTTCCAGCATGGCAACGACGTAGGCATCGCCGCTCGCCTGGCTGCCCGACAAGACTCGCGCAAACCGCCGCAAGTACGGCAGCTGCGGCGCGATAACGTCTGAGATCGACATGGTCTCCCCTTCTTCACGGAATGCCGCGATGCGAGCTAACGCACGGCCTGCGTGGGAAGTTCCTCGTTAGCAAAGATTTGTCGTCCCCGAAAGCGGATTTCCGGCTAACTTATTGAGGGAAATAAGCAATTCTTTTGAGCGATTACGAGCGTCGTTCAGCCGCGTCGCAACATGCCGCCGATAAAGGAGAGAACCACGAGAATGATGGCGACCCAGAAAAGCAACCGGGCGCCGTCAGTGGCGACGCCGGCCACGCCGCCGAACCCCAGGAAGGCCGCGATGAGCGCAATGATGAGAAAGACGACGGCCCAATAAAGAAGGTTGCCCATGTTTTGCCTCTTGCTGACGGAACTGGCGTACCCTCCCAATTCGCCAGAGCAGGGCCTGGTTCCCCATGTTCTAAGAAGCCCCTGCCGGCCGCAATCTGCCGCTAACGCAGATATGCAAAATGACATATCGCGCAATGCGGGCCTCACGTAGGATAGCGCAAAGCGCATTTTGAGCCGGCCATGTCACCCCCGACCAACGAAATGAAGTCGCTTATCCAGTCGTTCGATTGGTCGGCGACGGGTCTCGGCCCGATCGAGTCCTGGCCGCAGAGCCGCAAGACCGCCGTCGACATCCTCACGGCATCGCCCGTGCCGATGGTGTTGCTGTGGGGGCCGCACGGCCTGATGATCTACAACGACGCCTATGCCGTCTTCGCCGGGAGCCGCCACCCGAAGCTTCTGGGCGCGCCGGTCTTGGAGGGATGGCCGGAGGCCGCGGACTTCAACCGCCGAGTGCTGCAGGCCGGGCTCGCCGGCGAGACGCTGTCGTTCAAGGACAAGCATTTCGTCCTCAACCGCCGCGGCTCGCCTGAGGACGTCTGGATCAATCTCGACTACAGCCCAGTGCGCGACGAGACCGGTGCACCTGCCGGCGTGCTCGCCATCGTCGTGGAGACGACGCCGTGGGTTTACGCAGAGCGCGCGCAGCGCGAAAGCGAATCGCGCTTTCGCACGCTCGCCGACAACATCGCCCAGTTCGCCTGGATGGCGGACGAGACGGGATCCATCTTCTGGTACAACAAGCGCTGGTTCGACTACACCGGAACGAGCCTCGACGAGATGAAGGGCTGGGGCTGGCGCAAGGTGCACCACCCCGATCACGTCGATCGCGTCGTCGAGAAGATCTCGCGGTGCTTCGCGACGGGCCAAGATTGGGAGGACACCTTCCCACTCCGCGGGCGCGACGGCAGCTATCGCTGGTTCCTTTCTCGTGCCTCGCCGATCCGCGACGAGACCGGCAAGGTCGTGCGATGGTTCGGGACCAACACCGACATCACGGACCATTTGGAAGAGGCCGAGCGCAACGCGCAGCTGGCGACGATCGTTGCGACGTCGCCCGACGCCATCATCTCCCTGGCGGAGGACGGCACCGTGCTGTCGTGGAATCCCGGGGCCGAGCACATGTTCGGCTACGCGGCCGACGAGATTATCGGCACCTCGGAGCGGATCCTGTTTGCCGACGATGCCGACGAGGAGTTCGAGGAGAAGTACCAGCATTTGCGTCACGGCGAGCACGTGTTGCGCGACGCCGTACGACGGCGCAAGGATGGAACGCTGATCGACGTCGCGATCAACGCCGCACCGATGTGGGGCCCAACCGGGCGCATCATCGGATTCTCCGCGGTGCTTCGCGACATCAGAGAGCGAAAGCGGGTCGACAAGCACGTGCGCGTGGTGATGCGCGAGCTGTCGCATCGCACCAAGAACCTGCTTGCCGTCATCATGGCCATGGTGCGGCAAACTGCGCGCACGAGCACCGACGTTGCCGTTCTGCAATCGGAGTTGATCCAGCGGCTGCAAAGCCTTTCGGCCTCGCACGACCTGCTGGTTGCGGAGGATTGGGCCGGTGCCTCAATCGAGGAGCTGATCCGCGCGGTGCTGCAGCCCTTCATCGGCAGCGAATCGGCAGCGCTCGAATGCGAAGGGCCGCGCGTCTTCGTCAACGCCACCGCCGCGCAAAATCTCGGGCTGGCCCTGCACGAGCTTGCCACCAACGCAGCGAAGTACGGGGCGCTGTCAACGACCGAAGGGCGGGTACGCGTGACATGGTCCATCGCGCCCGGCGCCGACGGCAAGCCCCGGTTGAACCTCATTTGGCGAGAGCGGGGCGGGCCCGCAGTCACGGCCCCCGCGGTCAAGGGCTTTGGTCATGTCGTCATCGAGCGGGTCGTTGCCCAGGCCCTGAATGCAAGCGTTACCTACGAGTTCCCCCGCGAGGGCGTGTGCTGGAGTATCGGCATCCCTTCTGAATTCGTGGTGCGATTTCACAGCGCGCAGGCGCACGCCGAGCGCGCACCGACATGAGGCAATCCTTCAGGCCGGCGCGGGAGGGCAGTCAGCATCGTGCCCATTACCGTTGCGTGCGTTCGCCGCGAGGCGCCGGTATTCCTTACGGATATCGCTGATTTCCTCCTGCTCCAGCTCTTCTAGATCGAGAAGCTTGTTCTGCGCGCCCTCGATCGAGCGGATGAGTTCGTCCAGCTTCACCTGGATCGCCTCCGAATCGCGGTTCTGCGAGTTCTGAATGACGAACACCATCAGGAACGTCACGATCGTCGTGCCGGTGTTGATGATGAGCTGCCAAGTGTCGCTGAATCCGAAGAGGGGCCCGGTCAGCGCCCAGACGATAAGGGCGCCGAGCGCTACCGCGAAGGCAGCCGGACGGCCAGCGGCGGTGGCGCCCCGGCGCGCGTAAACGGAAAACCAGGAGGCTTCCTTTTTCCCGATCAGCATGAAAGGACATCCGACGTGGCAGAATACTGAGCGCTCAACGCGCGCCCGCCGCCGGTAGTTCCCTTGACTTGAACCCAATCCGGCACGTTACCGGAGCTGATGGATCGCCAGCC
>CAYUBZ010000019.1:0-17330 GCA_964443205.1 uncultured Hyphomicrobium sp.
CTGGTGCCCGTGGTGCCATTCGGAGCGCTGTCCAGCCCGAAGAATGCCGCGTCACCCCTGTAATCGCCCGTGAGGTCCAAGCGCAGCCAATGGTTGCGCTTGTAGCCGATGCCCAGACCGTACAGTGGCGAGCTTTTCATTTCGTGGCTGATGATGGTGAACGGGCTGGTTAGCATTGGTTCCGTAAAGATGCCGCCAACGTTGTTATTGGCCTGACCGATGTAGCCCTTGAAATAAATGCCACGGTCGGTGGGAACGGGGGGGGGAACGTCGTAGCCGCCCTTGAGGCTGCCGCCGTAGATGTCCTCTCCCGCAAGGGCATTGGGGGCCAAGGCAAGCACGAAAGCCGACCCGAGCACCGCGCCCAGCAGCAGGGAACCGCGATAGGTATTCATGGTACTTCCCTTTCGTAATCAGACCGGCCGCGGACTCGCGCGGCACACGAACGCGAACGCAGGACATGCTCGGTGACCGACTATGAGCGGGAAGGCTTAAGGGAGACTTAATCGCCGTCCCGTTCCGGCACAGAGTGCGGCCGGCGCGACAGCGCAGCGCCCGCTTCGCGGGGCGCAAAGATGAACAAAAGGTTTACGGGGAGGAGCGCTGACGGCGCCATGCGACCCGCGGCGGCCGCGAATCGCTCAGGCGACGGCGGCGGCCCTGACCGCCTCGACGATTTCGCCGACCACGGTCGACACGGTCCGCTCGTCGTCGCCCTCGGCCATCACCCGGATGACGGGCTCGGTGCCCGACGGGCGAATGACCAGACGTCCGCGCTTGCCGAGCTTGGCCTTGCCCGCATCGATGGCCTCGACGACGCGGCTGTCCTCCAGCGGGCTGCCGTTGGCGTAGCGCACGTTCTGCAAGACCTGAGGCAACGCCTCAAATCGGTTCGTGACCTCGCTCACGGTTTTGCCGGTCGTGACCACGACGGCGAGGATTTGCAGCGCGGTCACCAGGCCGTCGCCGGTGGTGACGTAGTCGGACAGCACGATGTGGCCCGACTGCTCGCCGCCGACGTTGTAGCCGTGCTTGCGCATATGATCGACGACGTAACGATCGCCGACGGGGGTGCGCACCAGCGACAGGCCGATGCGCTTCAGGTAGCGCTCCAGGCCCAGATTGCTCATCACCGTGGCAACCACGCCGCCGCCGGTAAGCCTGCCGCTCCTGTGCCAGGCCTCGGCGATCACGGCCATGATCTGATCGCCGTCGACCATCTGGCCTTTCTCGTTGATGATTATGACGCGGTCCGCGTCGCCGTCGAGCGCAATGCCGATGTCGGCGCGTAGCTCACGCACCTTGGCGGCGAGGACCTCCGGCGCGGTGGTGCCGCACTCCTCGTTGATGTTGCGCCCGTTGGGGTCGACGCCGATCTTGATCACCTCCGCGCCGAGCTCCCACAGCGCCTCGGGCGCCACCTTGTAGCCGGCACCGTTGGCGCAATCGATGACGATGCGCAAGCCATCGAGCCGCAGATCCTTCGGCAACGTGCGCTTGGCGAACTCGATATAGCGCTCTTGCGCGCTCTCCACCCGCGTGGCGCGGCCGATGGCGTCGGCGGGTGCCAACAGCTCGGCGGAGTCCGTGTCGATCAGCTCCTCGATGCGCCGCTCCATATCATCAGTGAGCTTGTAGCCCTCCGCGTCGAACAGCTTGATGCCGTTGTCGGCAAACGGATTGTGGGAGGCCGAGATCATCACGCCGAGGTCGGCGCGCAGCGAGCGGGTGAGCATGGCGACCGCCGGCGTCGGCATGGGACCCAAGAGGAACACGTCCATGCCGACGGCGGTGAAGCCGGACATGAGGGCGGCCTCCAGCATGTAGCCGGACAGGCGCGTGTCCTTGCCGATGACGACGCGGTGGCGATAGTTCCCGGTCTGGAAGATCTTGCCCGCGGCCATGCCGACCTTGAGCGCGATCTCCGACGTCATCGGAGAGCGGTTGGCGAGACCGCGAATTCCATCGGTACCGAAATAGCGGCGCGACATGGGGCTCCCCGTGGCTCGTACGTGCGGTATTGGCTCTATGTCCTGTGGAACACCATCAATAGCATCCTGCGCAGCCGCGCGGGGCTCCAACATGGTAAATTTCCCACCGCGAAAGTATGCCGCTGCGGCACGGCCCTCACTACAATTACTGTTTGCGGACGTTACATCGCCACCCCTAAGAAAGGTGAAATCCCGCCCAAAATGGCGTACGCCCGGGCCGCCCGGCCTAGGCCAGGACCTTGTCGGTGCCGTGCATGGCGGCCCGCCACACGTTCAGCGCCTGGCGCGTCGCCGCGACATCGTGCACCCGCACGATCTGCACCCCCTGCGCAGCCGCCGCCAATGCGGCAGCGAGCGAGCCCGGCACGCGGTCCTCGGGGCTGGGGGCATCGGAAATATGATCGATGAGCTTCTTGCGCGACGCACCCAGCAGCAGCGGTACGCCCAGCCCATGATAGAGCCCCAGATTGGCCAGAACCGCGACGTTGTGATGGAGATGCTTGCCAAAACCGATGCCGGGGTCGGCCACGAGTTTCGCTTTCGGGATCCCGGCGGCCTCGCAGGCTTTGATGCGGTTTTCGAGAAAATCGAACACGTCGAGCACGACGTCGCCGTATTGGGGATTGTCGTTCATGGTCTTGGGATCGCCCTGCGCGTGCATCAGGATCACGGGGCATCCGGTTCCGGCCGCGATGGCCAGCGCGTCGGGATCATGCGTCAGGCCCGAGACGTCGTTGAGGATGTCGGCGCCGGCCGCCGCGGCCCGCGCCATGACCTCGGCCTTGCGCGTATCGATCGAGATCAAGGCTTGGGTGCGCGGCCGCAAGCCCTCGATCACCGGCAGCACGCGGGCGAGTTCGTCGGCGAGCGGGACGGGGTCCGCCCCCGGCCGCGTCGACTCGCCGCCGATGTCGAGAATCTCGGCACCCTCGTCGGCGAGACGCAACGCATGGTCGATCGCGGCGCGTGGCGTGGCGAACCGGCCGCCGTCGGAGAAGCTGTCCGGCGTCACGTTGACGATGCCCATGATGCGCGGACGGTCGAGTGCGAGTCCTGCAAGCCGCGGACGCGGCGCGCTGATCGCCTCCATGAGGTCGGAGGCGGTAATTGTGTGGCGTCCCCAATCGCGCTCGAACGCGTCGCCCAGCGCGGCGATGCGCCGCCTCACGCGGGTGCCGTCGCGCTCGATGATCTCGATGGCCGCAAAGCGCAAGTCCTGCCCGCCGAGCGGCAGGCCGCCCCATGCCTTCTCACCCTCCTCGGCGGGAGCGGGGAAGAGGCCGACGGGACGGACGTAGAGCGTGCGCTGCATCGCTAACGAGGCTCCCTGCCAAAAAGACGACGGCCGCGAGATGGCCCGCGGCCGCATCTATAGCCTTTGGTCGCCGTCGAGAAGAAGCGCTGACTCAACCCTGCGGCTGGGGCTCCATCCCGCCGGGGCCCGGCTCCCCGCGCGGGCGCAGACGGCCGCCGGTGGTGGGCACCGTGGAGGACGAGCCGGCGGAATCCTTGGGTCCCTCGTCGTCGGAACGGCGCACGATCTTCTCGCCGCGGATCAGCGCATTGACCTCCTGGCCCGAGATGGTCTCGTACTCCATCAGCGCCTGGGTGATCGCTTCGAGCTCCCGGCGATGGCCGGAGACCACCTCGCGCGCCGTCGTTTCGCCTTCGGTCACGATACGGCGGATCTCCTCGTCGATGAGCTTGGCGGTGTCCTCGGACATGTTCTGGCGCTGCGTGATCGCGTGGCCGAGGAACACCTCCTGCTGGTTCTCGTTGTAGCGCAAGGGGCCGAGCTTGCCGCTCATGCCCCACTCGGTGACCATGCGCCGCGCCAGATCGGTCGCCTGCATGATGTCGCTGGCGGCGCCCGTGTTGAGGTGGTCCATGCCGTAGATGAGCTGCTCGGCGACGCGGCCGCCGAACGACATGGCGATGCGCGCCTGACACCACTGCTTGGAGTAGCTGAGCTTGTCACGCTCGGGCAGGCTCATGGTGACGCCCAGAGCGCGCCCGCGCGGAATGATGGTGACCTTGTGCAGAGGATCGCCGCCGGGAACCTTCATGTTGACCAGCGCGTGGCCGGCCTCGTGGTAGGCGGTCGCGAGCTTCTCCTCCTCGGTCATGATCATGGAGCGGCGCTCCGCGCCCATCATGACCTTGTCCTTGGCGTCCTCGAACTCCTGCTGCGTCACGAGGCGCTTGTTGCGTCGCGCCGCCAGCAGCGCGGCCTCGTTGACGAGGTTCGCCAGATCCGCGCCTGAGAAGCCCGGCGTGCCGCGCGCGATGACCTTGGGGTCCACGTCGGGGGCCACCGGCACCTTGCGCATGTGCACGCGCAGGATCTTCTCCCGTCCGCCCACGTCCGGGTTGGGGACGGTGATCTGCCGGTCGAAACGGCCGGGACGCAGCAGGGCGGGGTCCAGCACATCGGGGCGGTTGGTGGCGGCGATGAGGATGATGCCCTCGTTCGCCTCGAAGCCGTCCATCTCGACCAGGAGCTGGTTCAATGTCTGCTCGCGCTCGTCGTTGCCGCCGCCGAGCCCGGCGCCGCGGTGGCGCCCCACCGCATCGATCTCGTCGATGAAGATGATGCAGGGCGCGTTTTTCTTGGCCTGCTCGAACATGTCGCGCACGCGCGAAGCGCCCACGCCGACGAACATCTCGACGAAGTCGGAGCCCGAGATCGTGAAGAACGGCACGTTCGCCTCGCCGGCGATGGCGCGCGCAAGCAGCGTCTTACCGGTGCCGGGCGGCCCGACCAGCAGCGCGCCGCGCGGGATGCGCCCGCCGAGCCTTTGGAACTTCTGGGGATCGCGCAGGAACTCGACGATCTCCTGCAGGTCGTCCTTGGCCTCGTCGACGCCGGCAACGTCCTCGAACGTCACGCGCCCGTGGCGCTCGGTCAGAAGCTTGGCCTTCGATTTACCGAAGCCCATGGCCCGGCCGGAGCCCGACTGCATTTGGCGCATGAAGAAGATCCACACGGCGATCAAAAGCAGCATCGGGAACCAGTTGAGGAGCATGCTCATGATCGAGGGCACGTCCTCGTCGGAGGGACGAGCGCGGAACTTCACGTCCTTCTTCTGCAGCCGCTCCACGAGGGTCGGATCGTTCGGAGGCGCATAGGTCGTGAAGGCCGTTCCGCCGTCGCGCATGGTGCCGAAGATGCGATTGCCGGCGAGCGTAGCGTCGCTGACGTTGCCGGCATCCACGGCGTTCAGAAACTCCGAGTAGGTGATCTCGGTGCCGCGTCGATTCTGAGCTGGATTGTTGAAGAGATTGAACAGCGCCGCCAAGAGGACGAGGATCGCAACCCAGATGGCAAGCTTCTGAAAATTCGAGTTCATTTCGTTCCCTATAAAGCCCGAAGGCGGCCCGAGACGCCCGTCCGTCGGATCGTTCCGGTCACCGCCTTGTAGCTCGCCGTTAACATAGGTGTGGGTCCCGGCATTGCCAAGTTACATGACCCCGGCTCCCCAGGAGCTTAACGGCGGTGGAGCCTGCCCCAACGGCGCAATTTGGCGACAGCGGAAGTGATTGGTAAACCGCGCAAATCGGGCATGAACTTCATATTACCACAGGAATTCGGCCGAACAGTGCCGCCCTTTGGCGGATGCCGCAGGCGAAAAGGGCAAAGCGCCGAGCTGCGGTACGGCCAGCAAGGCCCCGTCTTGCCAGAAGGACGGCAGTGTCGCGGCCGCCCGGGCCGGAGGAAGGCCTTCCGCCCCTTTGCACTGTTGTCGCAGCTTGGCAAAGCCTGGACCGCCGAGCGCACGGACGATGACCGGGGCACCAAGCTCCGGTGCCACCTCCACGCGAAAACGCCGGTCCCACACCGCAACGCCGCCCGGTGCGAGCCCGATTTCGGGCAAACCGGCCCGACCCGGCTCGCGAAAGACGCAGATCTCGTCTTCGTGCCGCGTCACGATGCACCCCCCCAGCGTTGCCGCCTCGAACGCCGCTTCGCTCAATCGCGCAACGAGCGACTCGAGCTTGGCGAGGCGTGCCGGCGCGTCCTGGCCGCCAAAGGCTGCGATCAATCGCGCCATCAATCGCACGCGCACCTCCTCGGCCGCCCCTTGGAGGACGCGGGCATCGAGGCTGGCGAACATGCCGCCGTGCACGTCGAGGGCGGCTGCCGTTTGCAGCGCGCCGGTCGCCGCCTCAAGGGCGGCGCGCGCCCGCTCCAGGCGCGTGGCACTCAGCGCAATCTTGTCGTTGGTCAGGCCGAGCGTTGCGAGCGGACCCCGCGCCTTGCGCAGGCGCACCCGCTCGAAGCGATCGCATTCGTTGCTCGGATCCTCGATCCAGCCGAGCTTGCGATCCTTCAGCGTCGCCTCGAGCCGCGCGCCCGCAACGCGCAGGAGCGGCCGCACCAGCTGGCAGTTGGCCTTGGGCCCTACAATCCGCGACACGCTCATTCCCGTCAGACCGTCGAGCCCGCTGCCCCGCGCCAGCCGCATCAGGACGGTCTCCGCCTGATCGTCCTCGGTGTGGGCCGTCACGATCGCCACCGGACCCGGTCCCGCGCAGCGCCAAGCCAGATCGGCCAGCAAGCGGTAGCGCGCCGTGCGCGCGGCGTCCTGCAGACCGGTCGACGGCTTGGCGCCCGCCCAGGTGAGCAGCTCGCTCGCGAGGCCGATCGAGCGCGCCGCGTCCGCGACCCATTCCGCCTCGCGGCGCGATTCGGGGCGCAGTCCATGATCGACCGTCGCGACCAGCAGCTTGCGCGACGCGTCGGGGTGGCGCTCGGACCAGCGGGCGACGAGGTGCATCATCGCGACGCTGTCTGAGCCGCCGGACACGGCGAGGATGAGGACTGCGAACGGCTTCAGCGGCGCGAACAGGGCCTCGAGCTCGGAGTCCGCGATCGGCTCGGCCGCGCTCACCGGTTCACCGGAAGCGCCGTCGCAATCCGCATCAGGGACAGCCGATTCGCTGCCGTTCC
The DNA here is from genome assembly GCA_964443205.1 of uncultured Hyphomicrobium sp. Lineage (GTDB taxonomy): Bacteria > Pseudomonadota > Alphaproteobacteria > Rhizobiales > Hyphomicrobiaceae > Hyphomicrobium_A. The sequence continues at coordinate 6,943 of CAYUBZ010000019.1, forward strand.
GTCTTGGCGCGTGATTTGACGTTGTCGGGCGCATCGGGGAACCGCGTGTTGAGCTCGGCAAAGGACGTGCAGGCGGCGTCCTTCTGCCCCAGCCGGTCCAGCGACATGGCTAGCTTCAACAGGCTGTCGGCGGCGCGGGCGTTGCCAGAATAATTCTGATAGCCCTTCAAGAAGGCGCCGGCTGCGGCCTTGTACTCCCCGCGCACGAAGTGCGCCTCGCCCAGCCAATATTGCGCGTTGCCGGCCAGCGAATCTTTTGGATAGCGGCTGAGAAAATCCTCAAACGCCGCCTGCGCGGCCCCGTAGTCGCGCTGCATCAGGTATCCGTAGGCCGTTTCATAGAGCTGCTTGGGGTTTGCGGCATCGGCCGGCGCCGCCGGCGGCGGCATGAAAGCCGGTGGCGTGGCCGCGACCGTCTCGGAACCGGGCGCGCCCGGCTGCGGCGGCGGCGAAGCATCGCCCTGGCTGTCGATGAGGCCGCCGATGGCGTCCTTCTTCCCGGCCGTCACCGTGGTGGAGCCGAAGCGGTCAGGCTCAGGGATCCCGGCGGTCCGGGTCTCGGGTCCGGGCGCTGCTGGTTGCGCACCGGGAGCGGGCGGCGGCACATCGGATGCGTCGGTGCGGCGGGGCGCGCTTGCAAGCGCGCGGACCTGCGCCGTCAGTTGCTCGATCTGGGCGGCCAGCGCGCGCACCTGCGTCTCCAGTCCGTCGATGCGAGGGTCGTCGCCGCCGAAGCCGGATGGCGCGTTGCCGCTCGGGGCCGATGATGTCGCGCCCGTGCCGCCACGGGCCAGCGATTCGAGCGTGCCGACCACCACCTGCATATCGACGAGCTGCTCCTCGAGCTGCTCCACGCGCTGCCTGAGCGCCGAATCGGCACCAGCTTGCGGCGGCGTCTGCTCTTTGGCAGCGGTGTCGCCCTGTTGGCCCTGCCCGGTGCGCGCCTGCGCGACTTGCCGCGCGGTATCGCCGACTGGCGCCGCCGGATCGGCAGCGGCCGACGCAGAAAGCAGAAGCGAGGCGACAAGTGCCGCGCCGAGCGATGGTCCGATGTGTCGCTGCGTTGACAAGGTGGTTCCTATGCTTGGCCGCCGCGCAAGCCCGCGCACGTGCAGGAGATGGAGCGTGGCTTGGCTGCCCTAGGCATCATCGCTTATCGTCCAGTTGTCAACGCGCCACGCCCACCGGCTCGGCGGTGGCAGGCGTCTGCTCGGCCGCAGCGGGGCTCAAGGAGCGCGCGTCCGGCTGATCCAGCGCGGCCGCCATCGGCAGGGCGGTGAGGCCCAGCCGCTCGCGGGTTCCGCTGGCGAAGACCAGGGTCACGACCCGGCGGTTCTGGGCGGTGCAGGCGGGCTCAGCACAGGTGGCCACGCGCCGCGTGCGCCCTTGCGCGACGATCGCCAGCCGGCTCGCCTCCACGCCTTCCTCGACAAGGCGCCGGCGTACGGCCTCAGCGCGCGCTTCGGAGAGCTTGCGGTTCGCCTCCTCCGTGTCCGGGTCGTCGGCATGGCCCTCGATCGCGGCTTCGAACTCGTGCCACCGGATGAGCCATTGCGCCTGAGCGGTGAGCGCCGCACGGGCCCTGCTGCCCAGCTCGGCGCTACCGGCACTAAAGAAAACCCGGTCGCCGGCCTCTGAGCGCAGCTTGGCCTGAATGGACGCGTTGCGCCGCAGCTCCTGGTCCCACAAGGGGCTCGCGCCGATTGCCGCCGCAACGCCTGCCGGCGCGGCGCTGGTTTCGATCCGAGCGCCGGGCACCGTCGCGGCTTGCGCCGCGCCGCCGCGATTGAGTGTACCGAGCTGGCGGCGCGCGAGCGCGGCCGCCGTCGAATCGGGGAAGCGGGCGATGAGGTCCTCGAATGTCGTCTTGGCCCACGCGCGCCGCCCGGCCTCGAGCTTCTCCATGGCGTCGAGATAGAGCTCTTGAGCGCGCTGCTCGGACCCAAAAGCCTCGTCGAACGTGCCCGCCAGCTTGCGCGGCGCCGATTCGGTCGCCGCTGCTACGGCGGGGCCCTTGGCCGAAAGACTTAAGGCGGCGCTTTGCGGCGCGGCGTGCGCGACCGTCAGTGAAGCTGACACGACGACAGCCAGGGGCAACGTGCGCAGGAACAACGCGCCGCGGCGAGTGCCTTCGCCCGATCCGCCTACCGGCCGCAACATCACAGGTCCTCGTAAAGGCAAACCGCTGAAATCACACTGGAAGACTGGGGGGTCAATGCGGCCAAACTTTGCCACCCGCCGCAGTCGCAGCAGCGATGGCGCGACCCCGCACGGGCGCCAATGGGGGAGCCGGCGGCGCCCCTCAGTTGCCTATGGCGACCGCTCCGCCCGTACGGACGTTCAGCACCGTCTGCGCGCGGCGGTTCTGCGACCAGCAGGAGATGTCGTTGCACACGGCCACGGGGCGCTCCTTGCCGTAGGAGATCGTGCGGATGCGCGAGCCGTTCACGCCGTTCTGCGCCAGGAAATTGCGCACTGTCGTGGCGCGCCGCGCGCCCAGCGCGATGTTGTACTCGCGCGTCCCGCGCTCGTCCGCGTGCCCTTCGATGGTGATCGTGTACTGCGGGTAGCGCTGCAGCCACTGCGACTGCTTCTGCAGGATGGCGGTCGCCTCGGGGCTTAAATCGCTGCTGTCGGTCGTGAAATAGACGATGTCGCCGACGTTGACGCTGAAATCGCGGTTCGTGCCCGGCGTCACCGAGCCACTGCCGCCGGTGAGCTGCGAGTTGGGCTTGCTCTCGTCGTTGGCGCACGCCGCCGCCGCGACACCCACGAGCAAGACGGCAAGCAAGCGCATGTGGCGGGCGAGCCAGGATGTTGCGGCCATGTAGATGGTCCTTTTCGTCACCTCTCCCACACAACATCAGAGTCGGGTGACAGTTCCAGTTGAAAAGCGGAGTTATCCGACCGTTCGTACGAAAATGTGGCCAAGTCTCGGGAGACACTAAGTATCCACATTCCGGCATGGTCCGCCGCGCTTGCCGCAGCTGGCAGAATTGCCACGCAGCCTCGCTGGCGCCTCTTGCCGCTGGAGCATGCCGCGACGCCCGATTCGGGCGGATGACCGGCAGCACGGAACTGGGACTAGACGAGCCCCAACACACGAAGGGGGCCCAGATGGGCCCCAAAACATCAAGACCGAGGTGGGCGCTGTTGGCGCCGGCACCTCGGTCTTGTTATCAGGTCTCCACGGCTATTCGCCTAGGAGGGAAATGGCTGTTGGCGAGTTACCGAGCCGGCTGAGTCGCCGCCGGAACCACGGCGCCGAGCTTCAACGGAACGGGCTCTTCACGGCGGCAAGCGCCGAGAGCAACAGCGGCGACGACGGTCGCGATGAGGATTGCCCCCTTCATAGTGTAATCTCCTAGATGTTGGCTTTGCTCGTACGAGTTACTTAGCGAGTCTGATCTGCGGTCGGCATATTGGCGCCGAGCTTCAGCGGAACGGGCTCTTCACGACGGCAAGCGCCAAGAGCAACAGCAGTAACGACGACGGCGAGCACGATTGCACTCTTCATAGCATTTTCTCCTATGTTGTCCTGGCCTTACCGCCTGCTCTTAGCGAGCGGGCTGCGTGGCGGCCGGAACGGTGGCGCCGAGCTTCAGCGGCACCGGCTCTTCACGACGGCACGCGCTCAGAGCGACGGCCGCAACCACTGCTGATAGAACGATCAGCCCCTTCACACCCTGCATGGTCTCTTCTCCTCATGCTTCATCGGCATTAGCCATGTAATGGCGTACTGGCGCGGCCCGGCTTGATCAAGAACAGAGGCAGTTATCCCTCAGTTTTCCAAGCCGGTAGATGCGAAAATGCCACGCCGATTCATGCGCTCTCCAACCGTTCGCGCAGACCTGAGCCGGTCCACTAAAGTGCATGAAACTACGCCACAAACCCGCCGACCCAAGCACGGGAAGGCATCCCACCATTGAGCACTGAATTAGGTTAAATCTGAGTTAAGCTGTGTATCAATTCAAGAGCGGCGACCACGCCGGATCGGAAGCGAAGGACGGGGTGGGTACGGTGCGCTCATTGTAGCCGGTGAGATCGATCGAAAGGATTCGCGGGCCCCCGTTCTCGCCCGGCGATTCCCTGAAGAACATCAGCACACGGCCATTGGGCGCCCAGGTCGGTCCCTCGTTGTGGAATCCCTCGGTGAGGATGCGCTCGCCCGAGCCGTCGGGACGCATGACGCCGATCAGGAATCGGCCGCCGAGTTGCTTGGTAAAGGCGATGTAGTCGCCGCGCGGCGACCACACGGGCGTGGAGTAGCGTCCCTCGCCGAAGCTGATGCGATGCGGGTTCGAACCGTCCGCATTCATCACATAGATCTCCTGGGTGCCCTCACGATCCGTTTCGAACACGATCTGGCGCCCGTCGGGCGCATAGCTCGGGCTCGTATCGATGGAGTTGCCTTGTGTCAGGCGGCGCTTCTGGCGCGATCTCAGATCCATCTCGTAGATGCTCGAGTCGCCACCCGCCTGCAGGCTCATGATGACCCGCTGCCCGTCGGGAGAGAATCGTGGTGCGAACGTCATGCCGGGGAAATCGCCGACGATCTCCCGCTGGCCCGTCTCCAGGTTCATGAGAAACACGCGCGGCTGATCGCCCGCGTACGACATGAAGGTGATCTCCTGGTTGGTCGGACTGAAACGCGGCGTCAGCACCAGCTCGTGGCCGCGGCTCAGCAGGCGCACGTTCTTGCCGTCCTGATCCATGATGGCGAGACGCTTGATGCGCTTGTCCTTGGGGCCCGTCTCGTCGACGAAGACGACACGCGTGTCGAAGTAGCCCTTCTCTCCGGTCAGCCGCTCGTAGACCTGGTCGGCGATGATGTGGCCGACGCGGCGCCAGTTCTGGGCACTCGTGGCGAATCGCTGGCCCGCGAGCTGGCGCCCCGAGGCCACGTCCCACAAGCGGAACTCGGCGACGAGCCGCCCATCGGCGGACTTGCCGACGCTGCCGACGACGAGGGCATCGGCGCGCACCGCGCGCCAGTCGGGAAAGCGGGGAGCCGCGTTCACGTCGCGGATGCGCTCCAGGTACGAGGCGCGGTCGAGCGGCTGGAAGAGACCCGAGCGCTGCAAGTCGGCGGCGGCGACGTCGGCGATGTCGGTGGAGAGCTGGGGATCGGGCCCGAGGAACTCCGGGATCGCGATGGGGATCGGCGCCAGCGTGCCCTGGCGCTGCGTTCCGGTGAGGCCGCCTTCTTGCGCGCGCGCCGGCGCCGGCAAGACGAGAAGCAGCGCGACAAGGCCCAACATGGTGGCCAACATGGTGCTCAACATGGCGGCGCAGACCTCACCAGGCCGCGTCCGGGTGGGGACACGCACCGTCGCTCGTCGCTTGCCTTCAATCATGGGGCGTCCTTCAAGAGGGTCACTGAGGAGCGGGGCGTCGGGAGGTCACATCATCTCACGTGGATCAAAGTTCCATTCGACCGTTTTCCACACGCCATACTTTTCGGGTGGCAGATCGAAGGGGGCACAGCGAGTCACCGCCCGCACCGCCGCCTCCGCAGCAATCTGAAAAACAGGGCCTGATTGCGGCCTGACCACCTGGGGCAGGCCGTCGAGCGAGCCGTCGGGCTTGAGCCGCCATTTTAAGGTTACGACCGTCGTCTCGATGCCGCCGCCGCCGCCCGGCAGGTGCCAGCACCGCCTGAGCTGACCGCTGAGCTGCCCCTTCAGGAGGTCGGCCTCGCGCGCCGAAAGCACGGTGTCGGTGCCCCGGCGCTCGCCGGCCGTGGGCCCGGTGTAGTCGGTGGGCTTGGTCGGCGGCGGGGCCGTGCGCGGTGCCCCGCGCTTGTCCGGCGACTTGTCGATGAGCGCGGCGATGCGGTCGGCGTCGAACTTCTTTTTCTTGGCCTCCTCGGCCTTGCGCTTGGCTTCGGCCAGCCTTTTTTTGCGCGCTTCGGCTTTCTTCTTGGCTTCCGCCTTCTTTCTTTTCTGCTCGGCCTTCTTCTTTTGCTCGGCCTTCTTGCGTTGCTCCTCGGCCTTTCGCTCCTGCTCGAGCTTCTCGGCCAGCATCTTTTTCTCAGCCGGCGTCGGGCCGGGCTCGGGCGGCGGCAGCGCGGCGAGCTTGTCCGCGATCGGGTCCTCCTTGGGCTTGGCCTCTTCCACTTTCTCCGGCTCGGGCGGGGGTGGAGGCGGCGGCGGCGGTTCGGTCACGGGCTTGGGCTTCTCCGCCTCCTTCTTGGAGACCTCCTTGGTCTCCTCCTCTTTGGCCTTGGCTTCGAGCTCCTTCGAATCCGGGCTGCCCTGCTTGAGGCGGGTGAGCTCAGACGGCGTAATGATCGTCGCCTCGATCGTCACCGTCTCGGGGAACTCCGGCGCGTGGTGGATCGAGAGGAACGCCCAGCCCAGCAGCAAGGCATGGCCGACGAATGAGGTGAGGAGCCCGCGGAACAAACCTTAGCCTCCTTCCTCCACTTCCGTGACGAGCGACACCTTGCGAAAACCGCCGGCGCTGATGCGACCCATGACCCGCATGACTATGCCGTAGGTCACGCCCTTGTCGCCGCGCACGAAGATCTGCTCGTCGTAGCCGTTCTTGGCGATGGCCTTGAGCTTGGGCGCGATCTCGTCGAGGGTGACCGGAGTTTCGCCAATGTAGACGCTGCCATCGGACTTGACGCTGATGGCGAGCGGCTCCTGGCTCGACTCCAACTGCTTGCCCTTGGCTTGCGGCAGCTCGATGGGCACACCGACCTGCAGAAGCGGTGCCGCCACCATGAAAATGATCAGCAGCACGAGCATCACGTCGACCATGGGCGTGACGTTGATCTCGCTCATGGGAGCATGCCGTCGCGAGCGCCGGCGGCGGCCGGCGGCTTGCGGCGTTGCCCTGATGCTTACTGCCATGCGTGTGGTCCGTTCCTATCTGGCCTCGGCGTGCAACGAAACCCGCTCCGTCAACTTCTGACGTCGATCTGCCGCGAAACGATGGCGGCGAACTCGTCCGCGAACGCCTCCAGGCGATGGCTGATCGCTTGGCTGTCGGCGGAATATTTATTGTAGAAGATGACGGCGGGAATGGCAGCAAGCAGGCCCAGCGCCGTGGCAAAAAGGGCCTCCGCGATGCCCGGCGCCACCACGGCGAGGTTGGTGTTCTTCGAAACAGCGATCGCCTGGAAGCTCGTCATGATGCCCCACACCGTGCCGAACAGTCCCACGAAGGGTGCGGTCGCGCCCACGGTCGCCAAGAACAGCAAACGGCGGTCGAGGCGCTCCATCTCGCGGCTGATGGTCACGTCCATCACCTTCTCGACGCGCAGCTGGATGCCGCCGAGCGCGCGGATGTTGCCTTCGACCGAGCGCTTCCACTCGCGCATGGCGGCGACGAACAGCGCGGCCATGGTGATGGCCTTGGTGCGCGACAGCGTATTGTAGAGATCGTCCAGCGACTGGCCCGACCAGAACATGTGCTCGAAGCGGTCCGACTCGGCGCGTGCGCGGCGGAAGGCGAAGAATTTCTCGACCACGATAGCCCACGACCAGATGGAGGCGAGCAGCAGGCCGGCCATGACGAATTGCACGACGAAGGAGGCGTGGAGGAACAGCTCGAGGAAGGAGAAGCCGCCCACCGTCGCGGGACCGATGGCTTCCTGGGCGAGATCGGTGGGGTTCATCTTTTTATCCGTGATGGTGGAAGGAGCCGGGACGCACGCCGAATGCCATGCCCGACCCGCCGCGCGCAGTCAAAGCCGACTCTGCCGTGCGTCGCCCGCATCCCCAAGAGGGCATGTTGCCTCGCAATATGACCAAACGGGGGCGCCAGAGCACGCGAAAGCCGCGGCCGATGAGCGTTTATGAACGGGTGACAGTGGCATGACAACGCCGGCTAAAGCGCAGCCCTGCACCTGCCCCCCTAGAGTGAAAGGTCACAATCCGAGCCTTGTCGAGCCTTGGGCCATCATTGATGGCCGCGCGGATGGCCCTGGCGCGGGCACGCCTACTTGCGCTCTTGTTTGCGCTGCCAGTAGACGAACGACACCGTCACCAGCGCGGTGAGCACCATGGTGGCGAGAATGTCGGTCCTGTTGATGAAGGCGAGCCACAGATCCCAGCCCGGCGGCGACTTTGCGCGCGGGATGAGCAGCGCGTTGCCGACAACGATCGCCAGAACGACCGCACACGTCAGCGCCACGCCGACTGCGATCTGCAGAACGCGCTTGAAGACCCGAGGCACGGATAATTTCTTGCCGGGCACCACCAGGATTGTCTTGTCAGCCATCGCCAAGTCCTCCGACTGCTGATCTGTGACGTTACCCGATTCGGGTTTCCCATGGGCTGATGACAAGAATTGGTCGGGCCGCGCCCACCGAAAATGAGCGTGTTCACCAGTTGGCGACCACGCGCGCGACGCAATCCTTGAGAACGCCGTAGCCTTTCGCGTTGGGATGCGCGTCCCGCGCCAAGAAGCCTTCAGCGGGAATGTTGCAACGGGTGACATCGAGCCCCTCGAGCATCCCCCACAGCAGGCGTGTTCGCGGCCCCGGGCCGCCGGCCTCGCCTTTCTCGTTCACCCAGATCAGCTTCAGCGGGTATCGGCGCGCCATATCCTCGATGATGGAGACGAACTCCCTTACCGATCGCGATTCGCCTTCCAGCCCCCGCTTGAACTTCTCAAACAGCGTGAAACCCGCGGTCAGATGATATCGCAGGAGTTTCGACATGCCGGATTTGCCGATGCGGGGCCGTCGCAGTTCGAATCTTTCAGCAGCCAACTCGGCCATCCCCTCCGAGATCGGATACCAGAACTGGCCGCGGCATGGCCCTTGACCCGCCAGGCACGCCAGCTGCGGTGCTGCGAAGACCCAATCGTCGCGATAGAAATCCTGGGTGATGAAAACGATGAGGATCTTTTTCGGCGCTTTGATCCTCTCGAGATCGGCCAGGATGTTGCGCCAGTGGGCGACCCCCGTCCCCATGATCGCCGCGGAATAAATGCGCGCGTGAACGGCAGGCGCCAGGCGGGGCAGCCAGGCGCAGCCGCCCACACCCTGGCCGTAGGAATCGCCCAGCAACAGGATCTCACTATCCTCATAGGCGACGGAGTTCGACAGAAAGCCCAGCCGGTCGGAGGCATACGTGCAATCGTACTCAGGCGTGAAGTCTCCCTGCGCGTCCGGATAGTAGGCAACCTCGCGGATCTCGCTGTCGGGGCGAAACGTGAAGTACCCCGACTTGTTCTCGAACGCCCCTTGCGAAATGAATACGACGCGATAATCGCCGGACGCGAGCGCCCGCCAGCTTGCCACTAGGTCGGGCAGCACAAGATGAGCCGCCGCCTCGAACGCGATGACGAGGACGATGCAGGCAAGAACGCCGATCAGCGCGAATTTCAGAACTCTGAATGCGAGCGACACAGGCGTCATGGCTGGGAACTCTTAACGCGCAGCCATCGGTGCGCGACCCCGGAAACGAGGAAGCGCCTGCCCGCTGCGGACAAGACCGAGCACGGCAGGCGCATCAACTTTGGCAGCGCAGAGAGCCGGGGCCGGTCAGACCGACTCTTTCAGCTCCTTGGCGGCGCGGAAGGCGACCTTCTTGGACGCCTTGATCTTGATCGCCTCGCCTGTGGCCGGGTTGCGGCCCATGCGCGCCGGGCGCTTTCTGACCTGCAGAACGCCCAGCCCGCCGATACGTATCTTGGCGCCCTTCTTCAGGTACTTGGTGATCATCGTGACCAAGTCCTCGAGCACGGCGGCGGCTTGCTTCTTCGGAATCTCGTGCGCCTCCGAGAGTTCGGCCCCGAGCTGGCGGAGCGTGATCGTAACGACTTTCGGAGCGGTTTTTTCAGCCATCGTATGTTCCCTCAGAATCAGTATGAGTCGGCGGATGGTACATCAACCGCATCGGCTATAGTGTCGTCGGCACGCCGCGCGCAAGCGGAATATTGTCGAAAATCCCGCGGTTTTACGGGAAAACTCGCCACCGGCGGCACCAGCGCGGCCTTGGATACCACCTGGGCCCGGTGCCGGCGCTGCCTCGCGGACGCATCTGAGGACGTGGGACCTCAAGGGGCGGCCGTCCGGCCAAAGGCCTCGCGCAACGTGCTCGAAATGCGCAAAGGCTTGCCGGAGACGGAGATCAGCACGACCGTCACCTCCGCCTCGGCCACCGGAACGGCGCCGCGCCGCACCGTTTGCACCAGCGTGAGACTCGCCGCCCCGATGGTCTTCACGCGGGTCTCGACCTCCAGCACCTCGTCGATGCGCACCGGTTTGAGGAAGTCGAAGGCCATGCGCCGCACGACGAAGGCTGCCGGCTCGGCGCCGCCCGAACCGTCGATCAGGCGGCGGTGATCCCCGCCCAAGAGCCGCAGGAAATCCGAGCGGCCGCGCTCGCACCAGCGCACGTAGCTGCCGTGATAGACGAGACCGGAGA
>CAYUBZ010000020.1:0-17173 GCA_964443205.1 uncultured Hyphomicrobium sp.
GCCGGTTGAGCCCCTTGGGATCGATGACGGCGCCCGACAGGATATGGGCGCCGACCGCAGAGCCCTTCTCTAGGACGACTACGGAAAGCTCACGGTCCGCTTGCGCCGCGAGCTGCTTCAGGCGGATGGCTGCCGCGAGCCCCGCGGGCCCGGCCCCGACGATGACGACGTCGAACTCCATCGCCTCTCGGGGCGCCTGCGCGGCTGCGTTGCTTGCCATCTTTCGCTACTTCCTCGTCTTGACGCATTGGGCTCTGAGGTCGATTAGGTCGCTATCGGCCGCAGCGTCAAGCGCTCAAGCGGCGCAAGAGCGAGCCAGGTGGACGGCCCAAGGCCGCGCGATTATGTGGTTGCCATGACCGCCGACGAGACAACGCTGAAACGCGCGGGCCGGATTCTCGCCTGGTACGAGGCCATGGGCGTCGACGCGGCGCTGCAAGAGACGCCGGTCGACTGGCTGTCGCGCGGCGAGACCGCGCCGGGCGCCGGCTTCGCGCTGCCGACCGCACCGGCTGAGCGCGCCACCGCGGCGGCGCCGGAGCGCGGTCCCGCATCGCGTTCAGCCCCCGCGGCGCCAATGCCCGCAGCGAGGCCGCCGCGTCAGTTCCCCGGCAAAGCCCCCGCGGGCGGCGAGGACGACGCGCGCGCCATGGTGGCCAAGACGGCTTCGCTCGGCGAGCTGGAAGCTATCCTGCAGCGCTTCGAGGGCTGCGGGCTCAAAGCGACGGCCAAGAACTTGTGCTTCTACCGCGGGGCCGAGCGCGCGCGGCTGATGATCATCGGCGAGGCGCCGGGGCGCGATGAGGACCTCGCGGGCAAACCCTTTGTCGGGCGCGCAGGCATGCTGCTCGACAAGATGCTGGCGGCGATCGATCTTTCCGAGAAGGACGTGCACATCACGAACATCGTCTACTGGCGCCCGCCGGGGAACCGCACGCCGACCCCGCAGGAGGCGCTCGCCTGCCGGCCGTTCCTGGAGCGGCAGGCGGAGCTGGTGGCGCCGCAAATCGTGCTGGCGCTCGGGGGTGCGGCGGCCAAGCAGCTCTTCGACGTAACCGACGGGATCATGCGCCTGCGCGGCAAATGGCGCGAAATCGAGCTCGGCAGCCACACCGCGCGCGCCATGGCGACGCTGCACCCCGCCTACCTCTTGCGCACGCCGGCAGCAAAGGGCATGGCGTGGCGCGATATGCTCGCCATCAAGGCGGCCCTCAACGCAGAGCGATGACACCATGGCCAAGCTCGACGAGACCTATCCCTTCAAGCCGCTCAACATCGCCGTGCTGACGGTTTCGGACACGCGCGAATTGGCGTCGGACACCTCGGGCGACGTGCTTGCAGGGAGGATCGCCGAGGCCGGTCACACACTGGCCGAGCGCGCCATCGTCAGCGACGACCTCGCGGCAATCCGCAGGACGGTGCAGGGCTGGATCTCGAGCCCGGGCGTCAACGTGGTGATCACCACGGGGGGCACCGGCTTCACGGCCCGCGACGTCACCCCGGAAGCGGTCAAACCGTTGTTCGAAAAGGAGATCGAGGGCTTTGCCGTGATCTTCCACATGATCTCGTTTGAGCAGGTGGCGACCTCGACGATCCAATCGCGCGCCTGCGGCGGCTTGGCGAAAGGGACCTACATATTCTGTCTGCCGGGCTCGCCAGGGGCGTGCAAGGACGCCTGGGACGGCATTCTGAAGTGGCAGCTCGACAGCCGTCACCGGCCGTGCAACCTGGTTGAGATCATGCCGCGCCTGCAGGAAGCGGCGCCGGCGGACTCGAGCGACTAGGCGCTCCAGAGAAATCGACGGTCTCAGTATCTCACATGCTCAGCCGATCGCGTCCCAGCGCCAGCAGCTCGAGCGTGGCATTCGCGCTCTCGAAGACGGCGGCGGCGAGCTGACCGGCGATGACGAGGACGAGCCCGAGCACGGCCACCGGCACGCCAAGCAAGACGCCGAGCGGAAGTCCCAAGAGGCCTGCGGCGGACACATCCTCAACCCCGCCGAGCCACGCCAAGGCTATGAACACGATGCCGGTGACCACGCTCGCCCAACCGACGCCGCACAGCAGAAACGCGATATTCTTGGCGGAGCGATAGCGCACCTTGAACGGTTGCGCCCTGCCGGCCTCGGCGGCCCTGGCCGCCTCGCGCGCGATGATCTGTGGCATGTGCGCCGACGACTCGGGCTGAGGGGCATAGTCTTGCTGCGTGTTGGGCGCGGGTGCGTACGACTGTTGGCCGCCGCCCTGGCTGTTGGCGGCATCCGGGCGCCGCGCACCACGCGCCTCGCCCCAGCGCCACTCGGCGATGCGGAACAGACCCTCGCGTGCCTCCTGCGCCTCCGCCGTCATGCCGTGATGCTCGACAAGGTGACGGTAGAACTGCAGGGCATAGTCCATCTTGCCCTCGGCCTCCGCCCTGCGCGCGGCCTGCAGCACTTGCACCGGCGTATACTGCACCGACATCTGACCCATGGTACGAACCCCCTACACTACCCACCCGATACAAGCCGCAACCGACGATAGGCCGGTCGCTCGCGCACTCTTATCCTTGCGACAGTCGCAAATTCCCTAGCTCCCCGTGGGCAGGACTATGCGTCCCACCGCACTTCGTGCCGAAACAAGATCGCACGCCTCGTCGACATCGGCGAGCGCGGCGACGCGCGCGACAGTAAGACCGGAAAGATTGGCAAGCGTTTGCTCGAGCGCGTCGCGGCTCGACCATTCGACCGAATTGAAGGCGCGCGGAATCCGCGGGCGGCGCTTGAGGCCGACGAGCCAGAAGCCGCCGTCAGGCGACGGGCCCAAGACGGCGTCGTGGGTACCGAGCGCCTTGATCGCGGATTGAATGTGCGCGGATTTAACCGTCGGCACGTCGGTGCCGATGACAATGACGGGACCCGGCGGCGCCAGATCCATCACCCGTTGCATGCGCTGGCCCAAGTCGCCGTTGCCTTGCGCGCGCCGTGGAATGCCTTGCGGCCAGGCGGCGCTGGCGATGGCGGAGTCGGGGGTGACGTCGAGCTCGGTCCGCCAGCCGCCGCGGCGGCCGATGCGCGCCAGGATCGCTCGTGACGTCGTGCGGTAGAAGGCCGCTGCGCGGACGGCGCCGACCTCGCGCGCGAGCCGCGTCTTGACCCGGCCGACAGCAGGCTCCTTCACCATCACGACGAGGCGCGAGGCGAACGGCGCCCTCGCCCTGACCGTACGACGGCGGACGGGTTTTGCCCTGTGTGGGGGCAGCGGAAGGGACGCGAGGCGCACCATTTTGGCAACCGAACTTTTTGCCTTTCACCCCCCAGTGAAAGCGCTATCGAGACGTAAACGACCCAAATCTGAAGGCAGAATTACGACCGCGCAACCGCTATTGAGGGCATTTGCCTGAATTAGCGGTCGGCACGGGCCCCCCCGTAGAACTGGGAGATGCGGGTGGCCGGTACGTTAAGCACGTAGAGAACAAGGCACATCTGGTTCTTTAAGGCGCGCCACAGGTAGCCGTCGCGCCGGTACCGCTGGGCGCTGGTGACGGCGCGCGCACGCAAAAGCCGGATGCTGCGCGAGCCCAGCCGTCGCACGAGGTCGAGGTCCTCCATGACGGGAAGCTCGCGGTAGCCACCGACCTTGTCGTAGAGACGGCGCGGAACGAGCAGCCCCTGGTCGCCGTAGGGCAGACGCAGGGCGGAGCAGCGCAGGCGCACCAGGCCCTCGATGCAGCGGGGCGCCAGCCCTTCGTCGTCGAGTGCAAAGCGGAACGCGGCGGCCGCGGGCTTGGCTCGGCCCGTGTCGACGCGCTCCATGAAGTGCGCCGCCTCCCGCTCCCAGCCCAGATCGAGGACGGTGTCGGCGTGGAGGAACAACAGCCAGGGATGCTTGGCGCGCGCCGCCCCGGCAATGAGCTGGCCGCCGCGGCTGGGGGTCGAAACGATGACCTCCGCGCCGGCCGCATCGGCGATCTCGCAGGTGTGGTCCTCGGAGCCTCCGTCGACGAGGATCACCTCGCGGACGAGCCCCTCGACGGTGGCGGGGATCAGCGCCGACAGCGTGTCGGGCAGGCATGCCTCTGCGTTGAGGGCAGGGATTACCACCGAGATCATGGGCTCTCTCTGCCACGACGCGGTGATGCCCAACAACCAGCAATGCTGGGGGGCCGATCGTGCGGCTTTGGAGTTCTTGCTTTGTTCTATGGCTTCGCATAATGTTTGAGCACGCCATTCGCGTGGAGGAGCCGGTGGGTTTCGAGGAGCAAGAGCCGGAGGACGAGACGCCCGCGACGATCGCGGCCGAGCGACGGCGCGGGCGCGGCGCGCGCTCCAATCACACGGGCCGCTTCGAGGCGGAGCGGCGCGAAGCCTTCGACGACGGCTGGGAGGGCCTGGGCGACCTCGACGCCTTCAAGACGGAGGTGCACGAGGAGCCGGCGCGCACCATCATCACCCGCAACGAAAGCCCCGACATCTCCTTCGACCGCTCGATCAATCCCTACCGCGGCTGCGAGCACGGCTGCGTCTACTGCTACGCGCGCCCGACCCACTGCTTTCTCGGACACTCGGCCGGGCTCGATTTCGAGACCAAGCTCTACGCCAAGACGGATGCCGCCAAGTTACTCGAACGCGAGCTGGCGCACCCGCGCTATGCACCTGAGACGATCGCGCTCGGCACCAACACCGACCCCTACCAACCGATCGAGCGCGAGCGAAAAATCACGCGGCAGGTCCTCGAGGTGCTGGAGCGCACCGGCCACCCCGTCGGCATCGTGACCAAGTCGGCCCTCGTTGTGCGCGATATCGACATCCTGGAGCGCATGGCCGCGCGGGGCCTCGCCAAGGTGGCGCTGTCGGTGACGACGCTGGATAGGCGCATCGCGCGCGCCATGGAGCCGCGCGCGCCGACGCCGACAAAACGCCTGGAGGCGGTCCGCCAGCTCAGCCAAGCCGGCATCCCGACCTCGGTCATGATCGCGCCCATCATCCCCGCGCTCACCGACCCCGAGATCGAACGCATCTTGGAGGCTGCGCACGCAGCGGGCGCCCGGGAAGCGGGCTACGTGCTCCTGCGCCTGCCGTTGGAGATCAAGGAGCTGTTTCGCGAATGGCTTGAGACGGAGTTCCCCGATCGCGCCGAACGCGTCATCCATCTGCTGCAATCGATGCACGGCGGACGCGACTACGTTGCCGAGTTCGGCGTGCGCCAGCGCGGGCGCGGACCCTATGCCGACCAGATCAGCATGCGCTTCCGGCTGGCGTGCAAACGGCTGGGGCTCAATGCGGACCGCCGCACCCTGCGCACCGATCTGTTCGCAGCGCCCGTGCTCGCGGGGCAACAAATGCGGCTTTTCTAACGGCATTCTCGGCCGGCGACCGGACCCGGCTTTGACAGCGGCCGGGCGCGGCGCAAGTCTGCCCCTCCATGGGGATCGTCGATTCGCGCCTGATGCCGACGTTCGAGTTGGAGGCTGCCGAGCTGCAACTGCACGGCGGCCCCATTGCGGGCGTCGACGAGGCCGGCCGCGGACCGCTCGCGGGCCCGGTCGTCGCCGCCGCGGTGATCCTCGATCCCGAGCGCATCCCCGACGGCATCAACGATAGCAAGGTGCTCGACGAGGAGACGCGCGAGGTGCTCTACGCCCGCATTAAAGCGACGGCGGTATTCGGCGTGGGCATCGCGGATGTGAAACGCATCGACCGCGACAACATCCTGCAAGCCACCCTGTGGGCGATGGCCCAGGCCGTGGCGCAGCTGCCCGTCACACCGAAGCTGGTCGCCATCGACGGCAACCGCGCACCGGCGCTTGGCTGTCCCGCGCGCACCATCGTCAAGGGCGACGCCCGTTGCCTGTCGATCGCCGCGGCGTCCATCATCGCCAAGGTGACGCGCGACCGGATCATGGTGGCGCTGGCGGCCAAGGTTCCGGGCTATGGCTTCGAGCGCCACAAGGGCTATGGCACAGCCGAGCACCACGACGCGATCAGGCGGCTCGGTGTGACGCCGCATCACCGGCGCTCGTTTCGCGCGGTGCAGCTTGCTTTGGGACTAATTCTCGAGGACAGCCCGGCAGATTAACAATTTGCGAGCGCCATGCCGCCGCTCGCGTTGCTGAGGCTTCATTTAAACTTCTGGTCAAGAGTCGAGGGTGCCGTCTATGCTCGCATCCTTCGCCGGCGCGTGCTCCGGCAACGTTCCCCCGTGTGTCACCCAGTATTGCGAGAGTTGCGTCCCATGGCTCTGCGTCGTTCCGATTCCACTGCCAATCGCGTCATCGTCGGTGATTGCCTCGAGGCCTTGAAGGGCCTCGCAGATCACAGCGCCGATCTCGTCTTCGCCGACCCGCCCTACAATCTGCAGCTCGCCACCGATCTGATGCGCCCCAACAACACGCGCGTCGACGGCGTCGACGACGACTGGGACAAGTTTTCAAGCTTCGCCGAGTACGACGCCTTCACGCGCGAATGGCTCAGCCAGTGCCGCCGCGTCATGAAGCCCGACGGTGCAATCTGGGTAATCGGCTCCTATCACAACGTGTTCCGCCTCGGCGTCGCCCTGCAGGACTTAGGCTTCTGGATCCAGAACGACGTCGTCTGGCGCAAGGTGAACCCCATGCCGAACTTCCGCGGCAAACGCTTCACCAACGCGCACGAGACGCTGATCTGGGCCGCCCGTGATCAGCGGGCGCGCGCAACCTTCAACTACGAGAGCATGAAAGCGCTCAACGACGATTTGCAGATGCGCTCCGACTGGCTGTTTCCGATCTGCTCGGGGCCGGAGCGCCTCAAGGACGAGGGCGGGCGCAAGGCGCACCCGACGCAGAAGCCCGAGGCGCTCCTGCATCGCGTGCTGCTAGCCTCGACCAAGCCCGGCGACGTCGTGCTCGATCCCTTTTTCGGCACTGGCACAACTGGCGCGGTGGCAAAGCGCCTGGGCCGGCGCTTCATCGGCATCGAGCGCGACGCGGATTATGCCAAAGCGGCCGAGGAGCGCATCGCCAGGGTCACGCCGCTCAGCCCCTCGGCGCTGGAGACGCAGCGCTCGAAACGCAACGAGCCCCGCGTGCCGTTCGGCACCCTCGTCGAGCTGCGGCTCTTGGAGCCCGGCGACGTGCTGCTCGACTCCCGCAAGCGCATCCGCGCCGAGGTGAAGGCCGACGGGACGCTCAGCCACGGCGGCAACCAGGGGTCGATCCACCGGCTCGGCGCCATCGTGCAAGGCAAGACGGCTTGCAACGGGTGGACGTATTGGCACTTCGAGGCCGACGGCAAGTTGAAGCCCATCGACCTGTTGCGCGACGAGGCCAAACGGCAGCTCGGCCTTGCGGGAACACCGATGGTTGCCGCCGCCGAGTGAGAAGCAAGCGGCTCGTGCATCTGGTGTAGGTTGCGACAATTGTGCCAGGCCCCGCTCAGCCCTGAAATGCTGCGGGTTCCGAGCGCCTGGGCCGCGCGGGAACCGAGCCCGCTGTAGACGCCGGGGGCGTATGCCGCTAATGCAGCGGTGTCGCGGGCAAGAACAAGTGGGGCAGGCATGCGGCCTATCGCATCGCGGTTGGATCGCCTTCTCGTCATCGGTGCAGGACCCGTCGGTCTCGCGATGGCCGACGCGCTGCGTCAGCGTGGCGTCGACTTCGATCAGGTCGATGCTAACGACGGCGTCGGCGGCAACTGGCGCCAGGGCATCTATAAGGGCGTGCACATAGTCTCGTCGAAGCGCGCGACCGCCTATGCCGACTACCCGATGCCCAGCCACTATCCCGACTTCCCCGGCACCGAGCAGATGCGCCGCTATCTGGAAAGCTATGCGCGCGACCGGGGCATCCTCGACGGCATCGAGTTCCGCAAGAAGGTGGAGCGCGCCACACCGCTCGCCGACGAGAGCTGGCAGATCCGGTTCGATAACGGCGAGACGCGCGTCTACAAGGGCGTGGTGGTGTGCAACGGCCATCACTGGGACAAGCGTATGCCCGATTATCCCGGGCGCTTCACCGGTACGCTTATCCACTCCAAGGACTACGAGGAGCCGCGCCAGCTGCAGGGCAAGCGCGTCCTGGTCATCGGCGGCGGCAACTCGGGCTGCGACCTCGCCTGCGATGGGGCGCGCGTCGGCGCCAGCTGCGACTGGAGCCTGCGGTCGGGCTACTGGTTTCTGCCCAAGATTGCCTTCGGCAAGCCGCTCAGCGATCTGCCCATCTGGGAGCTGCCGGTCTTCCTGCAGCGCCTCATCCTCAAGGCGCTGGTGCGGGTCTTTATCGGCGACTACCGCAGCTACGGGCTTAAGCGCCCCAGCCACAAGCTGTTCGAGCGCCACCCCGCCTACGGCACGGACGTACTCAACTACCTGAAACAGGGACGCATCAAGCCGCGGCCCGACATTGCGCGCTTTGCCGGGACCAAGGTGCACTTCACGGATGGCAGCACGGCCGAGTACGACATGATCGTGGCCGCCACCGGGTTCCACAACAGCTTCCCGTTCCTGCCCAATGGGCTGGTGCCGGTGGAGAACGACGTCGTGCACGTCTACGGCGGCGCGTTCCCAGAGGCGGTCAAGAACCTCTACATCGTCGGCTGGGGGCAACCGCGCAACGGCTTCGGCGCCCTGATCACGCCGGCGGCGAAGCTCTATGCCGACATGATTGCCATGCAGGACGAGATCGAGCTGCCGATCGGCTACGTCCTCAAGTGGCGCGGGCTGAAGGTGCCGGCCACCAATCTCGTCAATCCGGCCGCGACCCGCCGCGTCATTTGGCTGACGCACTATCTCTTGCCGCTGTTGCGCCGCCGCGCCCGCATCCTTGCTGCGAAGGAGCCGCGCGCGCCGTTCGATCCCGCGTTCTACGAGCTCGATGCCGCCGAGCGCGCGCTGGCCGTCAACGCGTAGCAACCAAAAGCATGGGCCAAGCAGAAGGGTGTCAGACCCGGAGGGTCAGACACCGTTTGCGAGTCCTGATGGCGATCAGCGAGAGCTAGTCGGCAATCCTGTAGCGACGGAGCCGGTCGGATGGGCGGAGCTCACCGCGCGTCAAGCGGTACGTGTAGCCCGGGTTGTAGGGGTAGGCGTAGCCGCGGTAGGCGAAGAAATAAGGGCCCCTGTCGCCGAAGCGGGGACGCCTGTAGTAGACGCTGCCGTCGCGGCGGCGAAGGAACTCCGCCTTCTCGACGACGCCGCCGAGCGCTTGCGTCTTTGCGGCCTGGCCGATCCCAGCGGCCGGCATCGCCGAGGCCGGTGCGACGGCCAGCAGCGCGCCCGCGCAAGCTGCCAGTCCGAGAGTGAGTGTAATCCGCATATGAAGCTCCTCGATGCGCTTGTTTCCAAGGGCCGCGGAGCACTGCTGACTCGAACGCGAACCCGACCCCACCCAAACCCTAACGGCAGCTCGTTAACCGAGGGTGTCTCTGCGGCCACGGTGGGACGGCGCTATGCGCTTCGACTTGGATTCTCGGGAGGATGGCCTCCCAGCAGGCCGACCGGTTTTGACCCGTTCATCTAGTTGGTGGCCAAACGTGCTATCAGGCGGGATGCGCTACCACAAAGCGATCCCCATCAGCCGCCCCGAAGCCGATTCCATCATCGGGACACCCACGTCCTCGCTCAACGAGTGCGTCGTCGTCGAAGACTTCGGCAACTGGTACGACGTGCGGCGCATGACGGAGGACGAGCTGGCCGATTTTGTCGACCATCTGCACCGGGCACGCATTGCCGACGTGGCGGCCGGTTCGCTCACGCCGCACTAGCAAGCGTGGGACCGCCGGCCGCACCGGCGATGCGCAACGGTGGACCGCTGTGTGCAAACGGGCGCGAACTAGCCCCGCTTCGGCTTTCCCTCGGTCTTCGAGGGTTTTGCAAATGCGGAAGCCACCGATCCTATCGCCGGACCTGCGCCCTTTGCCGCAACTGATTTCTTAGGCTTGCGAATTTCACGGTTCGATCTCTGCTGACCTTTAGCCATGACGGCCTCCTAGAAAATGCCAAGCTCGTTACAGTAACGGCTTGTCGTCCCACACCTGCTCACATTGGCGTGCTTCCGACCAGCTCCCTTTTATCTTCCTCACCGCTCGGTTAGGCCGTGCGCGATGACCTTGCGCATGACGCTCGGTAGCGCGGAGGACGCCAGATCGCGGCGTGCAAGCCAGCGGCAGCGGTCGGGCTCGGCCCAGAAGGTGAGCGTGGCGTCGGTGGCAACGAGCGCGCGGTAGACGATCAGCTCCAGCTTGAAGTGCGTGAAGGTGTGGCTGACGGTCCCGGGGACCTGCCACCAGTCGGCCTTGAGCGGGGCTGCGCGCAGCGCTTCCCTTGCCGGCGGCATCAGATCATTCCACGCCGTGGTCGGCACCTCCAGCATGCCCCCCAAGAGCCCCGCCTCGGGGCGGCGTCGCACGAGGACATACCCGTCCTCGCGCAGGGCGACGAAGGCGATGCCGACGCGCAAGGGCCGCTCGGCGCGCACTGCGCGCAAGGGCAGCTCCTCCTGGATCCCGCGCGCGTTGGCCGCGCAGTCGGTCTGCACCGGGCACACGAGGCACGAGGGCCGGCGCGGGGTGCAGATGCCGGCGCCGAGATCCATCATGGCTTGTGCGAAATCGCCGGGCCGCTCCGCAGGGGTGAGCGTGCCTGCGAGGCGCTTTAGTTCACGCTTGGCGCCGGGAAGCGGCTGGCGCACGGCAAAGAGCCGCGCCACCACGCGCTCCACGTTGCCGTCGACGGGTGTCACCGGCTCATTGAAAGCGATCGCCGCGATGGCCGCTGCCGTGTAGGGCCCGACGCCCGGCAGCCGCTCGAGCTCCGCCTCGGTTTCGGGAAAGCGCCCGGCGTGCGCATAAGCGACGACCTGCGCGCACTTGTAGAGATTGCGCGCGCGCGAGTAGTAGCCGAGCCCCGCCCATGCCGCCAAAACGTCGTCGAGCGACGCCGCGGCGAGCGCCTCCACGGTGGGCCAGCGCGTCAGGAACCTCAAGTAGTAGGGGATGACGGCCTTGACCGTCGTCTGCTGCAGCATGATCTCGCTGAGCCAGACGCCATAGGGGTCGGGGCGCCGGCCCTGTTTCGCGCGCCCGAGCTTCGGCCGCCAAGGCAGATCTCGGCGCTCCTCGTCGTACCAAGCAAGCAGCGCGTCGACCGTATCGGGGCCGGCGGGCCGGAGCGGAAGTTGCTTTCGCGCAACAGCGGTCAAATGATCCTCTCCGCGCACCCGCGAATCGTTTGCCCGATGGTAAGCGTCGACCGAGCCCCTGGAAACTCTCGACCCCCAGAGATTTCACCATGTCGATCGATGCCCGCATACATGCAGCGCAAGGCTCGCCCCGCCCGAGTGGCTCTGCAGCGCAGAAGCGGGCTTATGTCCATGCCCGGGCGGTCGGCGCCTATGTGCCCAAGCTCACCCGCAAGGCGTTCGAGAAATACGGCTTTTCCGCCGCTGCGCTGCTGACGGACTGGGTCGCCATCGTCGGCCAGGAGATCGCGGGCGTCGCCATGCCCGAGCGCCTCAAGTGGCCGCGCGACGTGCACATCCGTGAGGACGTCGAGGCGGGCGCGGAAGGCCGGCCGGGCGCCGTCCTCGTGCTGCGCGTCGATCCCGCGCGCGCGCTCGACGTGGAGTACAAGGGCCGCCAGATCCTGGAGCGCATCAACGGCTATTTCGGCTATCGCGCCATCGCCGAGCTGCGCATCCTGCAAGCCCCACTCACCCGGGCCGCCCCGGCGGCCGCCAGCCCCGGCAAGCCGACGCCCTGCGAGGCCCCCGAGCTTGCGGCGATCGCGGACGAGCGCCTGCGCGCGGCGCTCACAAGGCTCAAGTCGGGGCTCATGAGCCGCGCCCCTGGCCGCTAACGCCAGCCTCGGATTACCCTTCCTTCACTTGGCATTCAGGCGCATTTTGCCTTATTGCAACGCTCGTCGCATGCTAGGCGGACACCATGCGGCGTCCCCGGCTCGGCGGGGCCCAACCGCGTGCCCGTGAACGCACAAACTAGGAGCCAGTCAGTGTTCGCATCAATGACCCCGTCCGGCCGGATCGAGATTTCGCGGCGCGCGCTGTTCGTGACGCTCAGCCTCACCGCCCTCGGCGCGTGCCTCGGGCTGCGCCCCTTGCCCGCCCTGGCGCAGAAGAAAGGCCCTTCCGAGGTCCCGGTCGAGGAGCTGATGAAGCCGGGCGACCTCCCCGACCTGACGCTGGGGCCGCCCGACGCCAAAGTGACGGTGGTCGAGTACGCGTCCATGACCTGCGGCCACTGCGCCCATTTCGCCAAGGACGTGTGGCCGGAGTTCAAGAAGAAGTACGTCGACAGCGGCAAGATCCACTTCGTGTTCCGCGAGTTCCCGCTCGACAACCTAGCTGCGGCCGCCTCCATGCTGGCGCGCTGCGCCGGCGGCGACAAGACGTTCCCGCTGATCGAGGTGCTGTTCGAAAAGCAGCCAGAATGGGCGTTCGGGGAAGGCAATCCGGTGCCCAAGCTGTTCGAGATCGCCAAGCAGGCCGGCTTCACACAGGAGTCGTTCGACAAGTGCCTCACCAATCAGAAGCTGCTCGACAACATCACGGCGGGGCGCTCGCGCGCCTCGGAGGTGTTCGGCGTCAGCGCCACGCCGACGTTTTTCATCAACGGCAAGCGCCTCGACGGCGCACCGACCATGGCCTCGTTCGACAAGATGATCGAGCCACTGCTGGCCAAGAGCTGAGTTGAGGGGTTGAGAACCAAAGGCGCCCTCGTTGCACTGTTGGCGCTGTCTGCCGTGCTTGCAGGCTGTGCAGGCGACAGCGTGTTCCCGGCCGGCGGGCTGACGGCGGACGATATCCCCGACCCGGCGGGCACCGCGACGCCCTATCCGCTGGCCGGCAACGCAGCGTCGAAGACGGCGGCCGGCGGTTTCAATCCCTTTGCCGCACCGACCACGACCCCGCCAGGGGGCCGGGAGGTCATCGCGAACCCCACGATTGCCGACATCATGCAGACGGGAACGGCGGCTGAGATGGCCTTCGGGCGCCCGGATGCGCCGGTGACCATCGTCCAGTACGCCTCGCTGACCTGCCCCCACTGCCGCCACTTCCACTTAGAGACGTTCCCCGAGCTCAAGCGCCGCTATATCGACACCGGCAAGGTGCGCTACATCCTGCGTGATTTCCCCATCGGCAAGACGTCGGGGGCGGCGACCATCGCGCTGCGCTGCGCCAAACCGGAAAAGTACCTGGAGCTTTATGGCAAGTTCTTGGAGCAGCAGCCGGCCTGGGTCTCCCAGGAGGTGCGGCTCGACGCCATCTTCAAGGTCGCCTCGCAGGTGGGGATGACGCGTCAGCAGTTTGACGCCTGCCGCGAGAATCAATCCATGATTGATGGGTTGAACTGGGTCAAGGAGCGCGGGCGCAAGCTCGGCGTCATCGGTACGCCCAACTTCTTCATCGAGGGCAAGCTCGTAAAGAAGGAGCTCACGATCGAGGAAATCCGCACAATGGTCGAGCCGCTCATCAAGGCTCGGGCCACGGCGGCGGCCGGCGCACCACTCTGACGGACGACGCCACCGCGATTCCCTGCCGCCTCGCGCCTCAAGGAACGAGATGAAGATCAATCGCTTAAGGCTGTTGGGCTTCAAGTCCTTCGTCGAGCCGACCGAGCTCGTGATTGAGCACGGGCTGACCGGCGTCGTCGGCCCCAACGGGTGCGGGAAATCGAACCTGCTCGAAGCGCTCCGCTGGGTGATGGGCGAGACCTCGCACAAGAGCATGCGCGCGGCCGCCATGGACGACGTGATCTTCTCCGGCACCAACAGCCGGCCGGCCCGCAACTCGGCCGAGGTAACGATCTTCCTCGACAATGCCGAGCGCAAGGCGCCCGCCGAGTTCAACTCCGCCGATGTCATCGAGATCACGCGGCGCATCGAGCGCGAGGCGGGCTCCGCCTACCGCATCAACGGTAAGGAGGCGCGCGCCCGCGACGTGAAGATCCTGTTCGAGGACGCGGCGACGGGTGCCCGCTCGCCGGCGCTGGTGCGCCAGGGCCAGATCGGCGAGATCGTCAACGCCAGGCCAGAGCAGCGCCGCCGCATCCTGGAGGACGCCGCCGGCATCGCCGGCCTGCACAGCCGCCGCCACGAGGCGGAGCTGCGCTTGAAGGCCACGGAAGCCAATCTCGCGCGCCTCAACGACGTGCTGGGCCAGCTTAGCAGCCAGGTCGAGAGCCTGAAGCGGCAGGCGCGCGCGGCGCGGCGCTACAAGGAGATCTCCGGCGACATCCGCCGCCAGGAGGCGCTGCTGTTCCACCTCACGTGGGCCGACGCGCAGGCCCTCGTCGACACCGAGGAGGCAAACCTGCGGGAGGCGCTGGCGACGCTCGGCGAGGTCACGCAGGACGAGACGCAGGCGCTCGCCGAGGAGGCGAGGCTCGCCGAAGGTATGGGCCCGCTGCGCGAGGAGGAGGCCAAACGCGCCGCCGTCACGAGCCGGTTGCGCCTGGAACAGGAGACCTTCGAGCAGGAGGCGGCGCGCTCAGCCGAGCGCCAGCGCGAGCTCAACGCGCGCGCCCAGCAGCTCGGCACCGACATAACGCGCGAGGAGGCGCTGATCGCCGAAGCGCGCGAGATTCTGGCCGGCCTCGACGCCGAGATGGAGGCGCTGAAAGCCGCCGAAGCCGGTGCAGACGAGGGCGAGAAACGCGCGCGTGCGAAACTGTCGGCCGTCGAGGACGAGCTCAAGTCGGCGGAAGGGCGCCTCGCCGAGCTCACCACCAAGGTCGCGGAACGGCGCGCCAAACTAGAGAGCCTCGACGCGAGCCTGGCTGAGCGCCGCGAGACGGTTGCCACGATCGAGCGGCAACTCACCGAGCTCGACGCGCAGACGCGCGAGATCGCGGGCGGCGCTCCCGACGCGGAGAAGCTGGCGCAGATCACCGAGGCGGGGAAACGGCTCGCCGAGGAGATCGCGCGCTGCGAGGTGCAAGCCCTTGCCGCGGAGGACACCGCGCAATCGCTGGCCGCAACGGCGGACACCGCACGCGAGGAAAGCGCCAAGGCGCATCTGGCGCTGGCCTCGCTGCGGATCGAGCGCGAAACGCTGGTCAAACTGCTGATCGGCCCCCGCGGCACCGATTTTCCGCCCATTCTCGATCGCTTGCGCGTCGCTTCCGGCTTTGAGTCCGCGCTCGGCGCCGCGCTCGGTGACGACCTCGAGGCCCCGGCCGCGGAAGAGGCCCCGGTGCACTGGCGCCAGGTCGCGGTTCCGCGCCACGACGGCGCCCTGCCGTCGGGTGTCGCGCCGCTCGCCCAGCATGTCGAAGCCCCGCCCGAGCTCGACCGCCGCCTGCGGCAGACCGGCATCGTTACCTCGCGCGAGGAAGGCCACCGGCTGCAGCCGCAGTTGAAGCCCGGCCAGCGCCTCGTCACGCGCGAGGGCGATCTGTGGCGGTGGGACGGATTTACCGCCGTAGCCGAAGCCGCAACGCCGGCCGCGCAGCGGCTCGCCGAGCGCAATCGCCTGTCCTCGATCGAGCGCGACGAGGCGGAGGCGCGCACTCTAGCCGCCGCTGCCAGCGAGGCCGAGACCGAGGCGGCCGACGCACTGAACGTCGCGCGAAGTGAAGAGCAGCGCCTGCGCCAGCTGTGGCGGGAAGCGCAGACCATGCTTGCCAAGACGCGCGAGTCCCTGACCGCGATCGAGCGCGCGGCGCGCGAGACCGAAAGCAAGCTCGCCGCGGTGGCCGGCGCCCGCGCGCGCGCCGATCAGGATCTGGTCGTCGCCAGGGACGCCCTGGCAGACGTGGAGCGTGCGCACGCAGCATTCCTGGCAGCCGAGGATCCCGAGCCGGCGCTGGCGGAAGCGCAAGCCCAGGCCGAGACGCGCCGCGCCGCGCTCGCCGACGCGCGGGCGGCGATCTCGGAGCTGGAGCGCGAGCGGCGCTCACGCACCGAGCGGCATGCGGCGATCGGCGCAGAGCGCGAGCGGTGGGGCACGCGCGGCACCGGCGCCGAGCAGCAGATCGAAACGTTGAAGGCGCGCCTCGCGGAGGCGCAAACCGAGCTTGAGGGCCTGGCCGACATGCCGGCGCGCATCGAGGAGCGCCGCGGCAAGCTGCTGAGCGCCTTGAGCGAGGCGGACCGCGAGCGCCAGACCGCCGCCGACGCGCTCGCCGAGGCGGACAACCTCCTGAAGGCCGGCGTCCAGGCGCTGCGCACAGCCCAAGGTGCCGTGACCGAGGCACGCGAGGCGCGGGCCCGCAGCGAGGCTCGGCTCGAGGGCGCACGCACGCGGCGCCAGGACGTCGCACGGCATATCCGCGACGCACTGGGCGTCGCACCCGAGGGCTGCCTTGCCGTGGCCGAGATCGAGCCGGGTGCGGCGGTGCCGCCGCTCGCCGACGTCGAGCGAAAATTGACAGGGCTAAAGGCTGACCGCGAGCGCCTGGGCGGCGTGAACCTGCAGGCCGACGACGAGTTGCAGACGCTCGGCGCACAAGTGACGGGGCTCGATGCGGAGCGCGCCGACGTGGAGCAGGCCATTGCAAAGTTGCGCTCGGCGATCAGCCAGCTCAACCGCGAGGCCCACAAACGCCTGGCCGAGGCGTTCGAGGCGGTCGACAATCATTTCCGCAAGCTGTTCACCACGCTGTTCGGCGGCGGCGAGGCGCGCCTCGAGATGATCGAGGGCGAGGACCCGCTGGAGGGCGGCCTGGAGATCATCGCCAAGCCGCCCGGCAAGAAGCCCGCAACGCTGTCCCTGTTGTCGGGCGGCGAGCAGTCCCTGACCGCGCTGTCGCTCATCTTTGCGGTGTTCCTGACCAACCCTTCGCCGATCTGCGTGCTCGACGAGGTGGACGCGCCGCTGGACGACGCCAATGTCGACCGCTTCTGCCGTCTGCTCGAGGGCATGGCGGCCGATACGGCCACCCGCTTTCTGGTCATCACCCACCACCCGATGACCATGGCGCGCATGAACCGGCTGTTCGGCGTAACCATGGCCGAGAAGGGCATCTCGCAGCTCGTCTCCGTCGATTTGGAGACGGCGCAGCGCTTCCGCGAAGCGGGCTGAACGGGCTGCGCGGTTTCGCCATACCCCCAATGTTTACGGCCGTTTCTTGACACCCTGAGGGGCCGTCACTATGGTGCGCGCCGTTGATAAAACCCGCCGTTTGGTAGCCTTAAACCCGCAATCGGGCCGGTATCGCCATGTCAGCCGCAGGGAATGGCAACGGCCCCGGCCCTGGCGAGA
>CAYUBZ010000021.1:0-17157 GCA_964443205.1 uncultured Hyphomicrobium sp.
TTCCAGCCGGCCTTGGCGGCGAGGCCGTGGAAGCCGTCGATGTCGTACTTGTGGGAGTACTCGGTGTGGATGCGCTCGCCGGCCGCAAAGTCGATGCGTTTGCCCAGCACATTGACCGACTGGTCGGCCTGGCTGACGAGGAAGAGCGCGACGCGCCCGCACCGCTCGTCCCAGATCGCCAGATGGTCGAACTGGCTGACGTCGAAGTCGGTGTCGAGCTCGCGGTTGGCGCGTTTCAACAGGTTGAGATTGAAGGCCGCCGTGACGCCGCGGGCGTCGTCGTAGGCCTCGATCAGACGGCGGTCGTCCTTCTTCAGATCGACGCCGATGATCAGGCGGCTGCCGCCGCCTAAGCTCTGCGCCATGCTGGCGAGCAGCTTGACGGCGGCTGCATCCTCCAAATTCCCGATGGTCGAGCCGGGGAAGAACCCCAGCCGCGGCCGCCCCTTGATCTGCGGCGGCAGCACCAGCGGGTGCGAGAAATCCCCGCACAAGGGCAGGACGCGCAGGTCGGGGAAGCGCTCATTGATGCGCGCCTGCGCGGCGCGCAGCGCCGCGGCGCTGATGTCGATCGGCACGTAGGCGTAGAGCAGGTGCATCTCGGCCAACAGCAGCTCGGTCTTGAGGCTGGAGCCGGAGCCGAACTCGATGAGCACGTTGCCGGGCGCCGCAGCCCGCGCGATCTCTGCTGCGCGCTCGGCCAGGATCTTCATCTCGGTGCGCGTCGGGTAGTACTCGGGCAGCTCCGTGATGCGCTCGAACAGCGCGCTGCCGGCCGCGTCGTAGAGGAAGCGGCAGGGGATCGACTTGGCGGGCGCCGACAGCCCGGCGAGCAGCGCGTTGGCGAAATCGGCGCTCGACTCGGCGTGGTCCGCGACGGCGACCGTGCTGCTGGTTGCCGTCTCCCTCATGCCGCGTCCTCGGCAAGCCTCAGGCCCGTGAACTGCCAGCGCTGAAAAGGAAAGAAGAAGTTGCGGTAGGTCGCGCGCGTGTGCCCGGAGGGCGTCGCGCAGGAAGAGCCGCGCAGCACCTGCTGGCTCACCATGAACTTGCCGTTGTACTCGCCGATCGCGCCCGGAGCCGGACGGTATCCGGGATAGGGCTGGTAGGCGCTGGCCGTCCACTCCCAGACGTCGCCGAAGAGCTGCGCCAGTTTTCCCTCGCCAGCGTCGGGTGCGGGGCGCGGGCGCAGCGCGTTCACGGCGAGATCATTGCCGTCAGTGGGAGTACCGGCACTCGCCACCTCCCATTCGAACTCGGTGGGAAGCCGCTTGCCGGCCCATTGCGCATAGGCGTTGGCCTCGTAGTAGCTCACGTGGGAGACGGGCGCGCGCAGGTCCAAGAGCAGCAGGCCTTCGAGCGTCATCTGATGCCACCGGCCTTCGTGCTCCTGCCAGTAGCCGGGCGCCTGCCATTCCTGCGCCTTGACCGTCGCCCAGCCGTCGGCGAGCCACAGCATGGGATCGCGATAGCCGCCGTCCTCCATGAAGGCGAGCCATTCGCCGTTGGTGACGCAGCGGTTGGCCAGCCGGAAGGGCCGCAGCAAGACCTCGTGGCGCGGGCCCTCGTTGTCGTAGGCAAAGCCTTGGCCGTCGTGGCCGATGGTGCGGATGCCGCCGTCGAAGGCGACCCACTGCAGCGGGGCAGCCGACGGCGCAAACGTCTCCGGCTTGGGATGTGGCTGCCGGTAGGCGGGGCGCAGCGGGTTCTGGGCAAACAGAGATAGGATGTCGGTCAGAAGCAGCTCCTGATGCTGCTGCTCGTGATTGATGCCGAGCTCGATCAGCGCGCCCACGGCGTCGGAGGCATCCCGCGCCAGGCCTTCGCTGAAGAGCCGCGCTAGAGCCGCATCGACGTGGGCGCGATATTCGCGCACCTCCGAGGCCGGCGGACGGGTGAGGACGCCGCGCCGCGCCCGCGGCTGCCGGTCGCCCTTGGCCTCGTAGTAGGAATTGAAGCAGTAGTCGAAGTCGTCGGAATAGGGCGCATAGCCCGGCAAATGCGCTTTCAGGATGAAGGTCTCGTAGAACCAGGTCGTGTGCGCCAGGTGCCACTTGGTCGGGCTCGCATCGTCCATCGCCTGGACGGTCTGGTCCTCGTCGCTCAAGGGCGCGGCGAGCTGCAACGACAGCTGCCGGCTCTCGCAAAGCCGGGCTTGCAGATCCCGCTTATCGGCAATTGCTTGGCCGGCAGAACCCGGCTTAACGGACGGCGACTGGAGCATGACGGCCTCCCCAAATGGGTGTTGTGATTAGCCCGCCGCCGTGCGGACCACGGGTCGCGTTTCGATAACGATTCTCAGCGCTTCTGGTTCGTTCTCGGTATGGAATTTGTTGCAGGCCGCTGTGAGCCGCTCCGGCCGACGGTTCATGCGCGGCTTCATGGGCGACCCTCTTCGTGACCGAAGGCACCGTCGAGACCATGCGTCTTGCCGATCCGAGGCCCAGCCAATGCGGCCCCGATGGTGCGCCGTACCTAACCCGTGGCGCGCCGCTCCGCAACCCGCAAGCGGCAGCTGCTGAGGTATCAATACGTCGATGATGTGGCCGCGCGGCCCGGAGCGCGATGCGCATAAGGGCCGGCGCGCGGGCTCGATCGATTTGTAGCCGTCAGGGATACGCTCTTTTTAGCTTGTGCCACTAGCACTTGGCGCCATTGCGTCCCGGGTATGCGAGGATGCATCGCAGGCGATCTCAGGCAGGAGCGATGCTCGCGTGCGGCCACCAAGCTCTACAAGATCAAGAGCGCGGCCGAACCCTTCGACCGCATTGTCTCAGATCGCGACCTTGCTAAGAGGTCCTGAGGAGTGCAGCCCATGCGTACGATCGTTGCGCTGATTTTCCTCCTCGCCGCGCCCGCACTTTCGCTCGCAGACGTGCCCGACGTGAAGTTCGGCGGCCAAAGCTACCATCCAGGCCCCGAATACCAGGGCGACGCAGCCGGAGGGTCCGACTTCGCGGCTGTGGAGTTCACGCTCGACGGCGAGACGGTGGACGATTGGACGAAGCTCTTCGCGTTTCACGACTATGCCGGGCTCGATGCCGAGCCGGCGGCTGCGGCGGCTACGGTTCGCAAGACCGTGTTGGAGCAATACAAGGACGCCAGTGTCGCGATCACCGACGTGGCGGGAAGCGACGAGGCGATCCTCGATTTTCTCACCTACGACCCGAAGCGGGACGTGATGGAGTTCGACATCTTCAAGTACGCGCGCGCTCCAGACGGAGGGCTCATCGCCCTGCAGTTCGCGCAGCGGTTCCCCGCTGGCGACTTCGACAAGAAGGCGTTCCCGGCGTTGCGCACGCGCCTAGTCGATGAGATGGTGCGTACGAATGTCGCCCCGGCGCAAACCTATTTCGCAACGAAGGGCAAGAGCTAGCGCGCGGCGCCGGCCGGCGTTGTATGAGGTGTGGAGGCTTCTCCATGTGTCCGTTCATTCTACTCGTCGCAGCCCTGCTCGCGCTCGTGCCGCCGCTGGTGTCTGCCAAGGCCAGCATCCAGGCCCCGATGCTCTGCTTGGAGCCGGACATCGAGTATCCCGTCCCCTGCGACGACGACGATTAGGATCATTTGCAGACGGTGCGCAGCCCGTCGGGGCCGCGGCGCGCCAGGTCGACGTGGAAGTGATCGTGGTGGTGGGAGTCGTAGTCGGGGCCCAGCACCGTCGTGAACTCGCCGCACGCGCCATCGTGGACCGCATGCAGGAAGGCGCTCTGGCGGCCGTCTCCGCGCCAGCCGCTCTTCACCGCAATCCGCGTCCCATCGCTCAACGTAAATGCCGAGACGTCGAGCGCATTGGCGTGGCCGTGCTCGGAAAGGTGGGCGCCGGGCACGTTGTTCATCGGGCGGCAGCCGTAGGAGGCGGCGACCGTGATCTCGGCCAGCGAGACGCCGTAGGTCTTGCGCGCGGCGGGCTCGATCACGTCGACGACCCAGCGATCGACCTGCGGGATCATGGGACAGCGCAGAAGGGCCGCGGGCTTCAGCGCCACCCGGCCGCCGTCGGCGGCCGACATCTCGAAGGGCTGCTCCGCCCCGCACAGGCTCGGGGCGCCCAGACTGGCGCGCGTGTGGATAAATGTGGTCTCGCGCACCGCCCCCGACGCCAGACACGAGCGCTCCTCGGCCTCCCGCCATGGTTCATATTTGGCAACGAAATAGGGCCCCGTCCCGCACGCGGAGAGCAGGGCCAGAGCGGCGATGCCAAGAAAAATGCGGATGCGGTTCAAGGGCATGGGGCAGAAACGGTAATCGCGCTAACCCTAACGAGATATGAATTCCCATCTGTCCCCGGCCCCAAGAGAGCGAGCCATTCCGGCCGATTTGCGACCCCGAGTTGCGCATTTCGAGGCAAGCGCAACAGGTGTGTCTACACTTATCCACAACTAGTATGTCGCAGCCGCGTTCTTTGACAGAACAATGTCAAGTTGCCCTGCTAAGCATTTCCCCGCTCGATGTTTTTCGGGCCTCAGGTCTGCGATGCGTTGTAGTTCCTGCGTAAGCGTTGCGTCCCTGTGTGTACATGCGTCTTGGCCCCGGCTTGGGTCCTCTGCTGGTCTCCTGACAACCCCGCGTTTGTCTTTCGAGATCCGGTGGATGGTCGCCGGGGCCTCGTATTTTGAGCACGCCGTCTAGGGCCGCGCCGCCAGGAAGCTCAGCACCGCCTCCTTGTAGGCCTTATCGCCCACCGTCTTCATGTGATCGCGCCCAGGGATCTCGAGCGCGCGCGCGCCGGGGATGAGGTCGGCAAGCGCCGCCGCCGATCCCCCGATCACGTCGAGCGCGCCGACGACCACCAGAACGGGGCAGGTGAGCCGGGCCACATCCTCCCCCGTGATGGGCGCGCGCGAGGAGCGGATGCAGGCCGCGAGCGCCTTGAGGTCGCTGCCCGTCTGCTCGGCGAAGGCGCGAAACGTGCGCGCAGTGGGATTGGTCACCTCGTCGATGCTGGCCGCCTCGAGCGCGCGGGCCACCGGGCCGGTACCGGCCACGCCGCGCACCATGTTGAGGCCGAGGCCGCCGAAAACCAGGCTCCTGACGCGTTGGGGATGGGCCAGCGCCAAAAACGCCGAGATGCGCGCGCCCATCGAGTAGCCCATGACGTCGGCGCGGGCGAGCCCCAGGTGATCGAGCAGGCGGCGCGCGTCCTCCGCCATCAGCGGCGCGCCATAATCGTCCGTCCCATAGAGCTTGGCGCTGTGCCCGTGACCGCGGTTGTCGAAGGCGATGACGCGATAGCCCGCGCCGGTCAATGTCTCGACCCAGCCGGGATCGACCCAGTTGGTGACGACGTTGGAGGCGAAGCCATGGATGAGCAGCACTGGATCGCCTCGCCCCTCGTCGAGGAAAGCGATCTCGACGCCGTCGGAATCGAACATCCGCACCAAAGAACCGCCCTCTCGAAGTCAGCCCTGGGGACGAGGCCCACCCCTATCATTTCGAAACGCGCGCGGCTATGGTTGCGGCCCTGATCCTCGAGAATCGCGAAGGCAGAAACGATGAGCGAGAGCGTTGTCCCCCACCTCGCCAACGACCAGGGTGTGGAGAAGATTTTTGTCGGCGTGCGCGAGCTGAACTGCATGGGTGCGCGGCCGCCCTTCGATCATCCCCACGTCTATCTCGACATGGGCGATGATGGGCAAATCCTCTGCCCGTACTGCTCGACGCTGTACATCTACGATCCGCGGCTCAGCCCCGATCAGAGCGATCCGGTCGGCTGCCTGGTGAGCCTGGTCGAGGATTTCACCTGACGTCGTCCTCAGCATCGTGACATGACCGCCCCCGACGCAAACGCCAACGAGAACGCGGAGGCGGCGCTGGCGCGGGCGCGTGGCGATCCCATCGAGCCCGTCCTGATCGCCGGTGGGGGAATCGGCGGCCTCGCCGCGGCCGTTGCGCTGGCGCGGCGCGGAATTGCCTCGCACGTGCTGGAGCAGCGCGCAGACTTCGAGGCGGAAGGCGCCGGCATTCAGATCGGCCCCAACGGAACGCGAATTCTGCAGCGGCTCGGTGCCTTCGAGACGCTGCGCCCGCACGCCGGCGTGCCCGAGGCCATTCGCGTGCGCGATGGCGCAACGGGTGAGGAGCTTGCCCGCCTGCCGCTCGGGGATTGGATCGCCGAGCGCCACGGGGCGCCTTATTGGGTCGCGCACCGAGGCGACCTGCACGCTGCATTGCTGCACGCCGCCCGCGCCGAGCCGCTGGTCGCCGTGTCGATGGACTTCGCGGTGTCGGAGGTGGCGGCCGACGCGGAGAGGGTGGCGGTCGCCGCCGAAACGGGCCGCACGTGGACCGGCAGGGCGCTGATCGCGGCCGACGGCCTGTGGTCGCGCATCCGAGCGCGGACGTTCCAAACGGGTGCACCACGCTTTGTGGGAAAAAGTGCCGCCCGCAGCGTGCTGGCAATGGACGAGGTGGCGTCCGAGCTGCGCGCCTCCGAGACGGGGATCTGGCTTTTTCCCGACGCGCACGTGGTGCACTACCCGGTGTCGGCCGGCACCGAGCTGGCCGTCGTCGTCATCGTCGCCGATGAGCTGGGCGATGACGATTGGAGCGCGCCGGTGCTGCCCGTGTGGGTGCAGCGACGCCTGCCCGCATGCACCGAGCCGCTGCGCGATCTCATAGCGCAGGCGCACACCTGGAGACGATGGGCATTGCACACGTTGCCCGTGCCGCGGACCTGGTCGCGCGGGCGCATCGCGCTGCTGGGCGATGCGGCGCATCCCGTGCTGCCGTACCTCGCCCAGGGCGGCGTGCAGGCGCTGGAGGATGCATCGCTGCTCGCCGATGCGCTGCACCGGTTCGGCGAGGACGATCCCCGCGCGCTGGCGTGGTATGGCCAGCGCCGGCGCGCGCGGGCGGCACGCGTCGCCCGGGCCTCGCGCCGGAACGGCCGCATCTATCACCTCGCCGGGGTTGCTGCCGGGGCGCGCAATCTCGTGCTGCGCAACGTCTCAGCCCAGCGATTGATGGCCCGCTACGACTGGCTCTACCGCTGGCGCGACGATTGATCCCGGCGAGCGCCCGACCCGCAACCGTTCAATATCAGGAGCGGGCGTTCACGCATTATTGGTGCTGTTTCTTGTCTAGTTCTTATGAGCCGCGCATTTACACAAAAACCTCATGAGGCACTTGATATTGGCTTGAGGCAATGTCTCTCACGACCAGGATCGCCGGTCTCGCGGTAGTGCTAGTCATTACCGCAATGGCGGCTTTTGGCCTGCTGGTGCGGGCAGCCTCCAACGCCGCGATCACGGCCCGCGAGGGCGACCGCCTCATCTATGGCGTCTCCGACGTCGCCATTCAGCTCAACGAGGAGATCGAGAAGGCCATCGCCGACGTGCAAACCGCAGCGTCGACGTCAACCGTGAAAGGCCTCGTGCGGTCAATCGAGAACGGCGGCATCGACCCCGTCGACGCGGTCTCGGCAGCGGAGTGGATGAAGCGTCTTGCCGACAATTTCAAGGTCATGCTCACTGCTGAGAAAAGCTACCTCACCGTCGAACTCATCGAAATTGCGGACGATGGCCGCGAGATCGTCAAGGTCGATAGAACCAACAACGGCATCTTCCGCGTCCCACCGGGCGACCTGGAGCAACGCGGCAGAACCGCTTTCTTTCGGAATGCAATCAAGCAACCTATCGGCACGCCGTACATCTCGGAGATCGCGCCAGAAGACAGCTCCGGCACAGTCAATACTGCGGGCTCCCCCGTCATCCACGTTGCAACCGTCGTCACGACTCAGAACGGCGCCCGGTTCGGGATTGTCAAGATCACCATCGATTGCGCGCGGCTGATCTCGCGCCTCCTGAGCTTCAACGATGCTGTTTCCAAACTCTACATGACGACTCTCGACGGGCACTACATCATAAATCCGGATGACAAAAAGCCCTTCGGTTACAGCCCCGGACACCGTCGCCGCATCCAGGATGACTACCCTTGGTTGGCTGCGGCATTCCCGGCAGACGCCGCAGCCGCACAAGGCAAATCCTTAACCCGCGGCCGCTTTGCGCCAAGGCTCCCGCAAGCGGAGCGACCTGTCGCGAAAAACACCGCCGAAAAGCCTTCTAGTGCGGTCTATCCGGAAGGCAAATCCTACAGCGACGAGGATCACGTCGCCCGAACGCTTTGCGTGACCGCCGGGTCCGGCACATCCAAGCGGACCTGGGTCGTTCTTGGCGTGATCGATACGCGCAGCCTGGTCGCCTCGGTGCTGGGCTTTCGAGAGTATCTCATCGCCGTCGTGCTGGCGTTGATCGTTCTCAGCATCATCGCGGCATCTATCCTTGCCCGTCGCATCACGGGGCCAATCTCACGGCTCACGGAGGCTGCCAAGCGGGCGGCCGAAGGCAATTGGGACGTCAATGTCCAGTCTGATGCGTCGGCCGACGCGACCGTCGCAGAACTCGGCAAGTCGTTTGCGGCCATGCAAAACGCCGTGAGAAACCGCGAACGCCGCTTGCATGACGCCCGGGCGCGTACCGAGGCGATCATAAACGCCGCCGCGAGCGCCATCATCATGCTCGACGAGCACGGAAAGATTATTCAAGCCAATGCCGCGACGAACCGCTTGTTTGGCTATCCGCCCTCCCAGTTGGAAGGGCAGCAGATATCGATGCTGGCGCACGACACCTACCTCGAGAGCTTCTTTGGGACGGGCGGAGAAGGCGAGATCATCGGCAAGCCGCACGAGATCCTCGCCAAGCGCAAGAACGGGAAGACCTTCCCCGTCGAGATTTCGGTGAGTGAGGTTCAGATCTCGGGGGCGGGACGAAACTTTGTCGTCATGCTGACGGACCTGTCCGAGCGCAAGCGGTACGAGGATCTGGAGAACCAGCTGAAGCTGGAGCGGATGAAGGGCGAGTTCGTTTCCACGGTCAGCCATGAGTTGCGCACGCCGCTTACCTCGATCAAGGGCGCCATGGCGCTGCTGAAGAGCGATCGCCTCGTGACGATGCCCGCTAAAGCACAAGCGTTGATCAATATCGCCTATTCCAACAGCGAACGATTGCTCCTGCTGATCAACGACATCCTCGATATGGAAAAGATCAAATCGGGCAAGTTGAGCTTCTACTTCGAGGAACTGGACGTTTGCCTGCTCCTGCACGAGGCGGCGCGGTCGAATGCGGCCTACGCCGAGCCGCTGGGCGTCAAGATCAAAGTCGCAAGAAATGTCGCGCAGCACACGATCATCAAGGCGGATCCGGACCGCATAGCGCAGGCGCTCGCAAACCTGATTTCTAACGCCGCCAAGTTCTCGCCCAAAGGCGGCTGCGTCACGCTTTCGGCCAAGAAAATGCGCGGATCGGTGCGCATTTCCGTCGCCGACAAGGGCACCGGCATCCCGGAAGAATTCCGGGACCGGATTTTCTCCAGATTTGCGCAGGCCGATTCCACCGATGCGCGGCAGAAGGGTGGAAGCGGTCTCGGCCTCAGTATCACCAAGGCAATCGTCGAGGCCCATGGCGGCAAGGTCGGCTTCGAGTCTACGACCGGTAAGGGAACGACGTTCTTCATCGACCTGCCAATCGTGGCTTCCGCCGCCGAATGCGCCGAGCTCGCGCAAGACCAAGGGGCGCCTGCGAGCACGAGCCCCATGCGGCCTGATTGCTGAACCCTCTCGATTCTGAAGAGGCGCCTGTTCGGCCGAGACTTTAGCTCGTTCGCCTCCCTGCCTTTATCCAATAGGATCGACAATTAGAGGCGATCTTGAAGGTTTGTTGACACTGTTGCCTGTCTAGTCGCGGTCGTGGAGATCCGGGCCGCGCCGGCTCTGTACGAGACTTCCATGCTGGATAGGGTGCAATGACGAAAGAACTGCGTCGCCTCACCTATGTCGAGGACGAGCCGGACATCCGCTCGATTACGGAGTTCGCGCTCAAGGAGATCGGCGGCTACGAGCTCGACGTCTGCGCGAGCGGGCCTGAGGCCATCGACCGGACACCGGCGTTCGAGCCCGACCTCATCATCCTGGACGTCATGATGCCAGGGATGGACGGGATCGAAACGTTCAAGCGGCTGCGCGCGATCCCAAAGCTCGCCGATACGCCCATCATCTTCATGACGGCGAAGGCGATGAAGCACGAGACCGACCGCTACCGGCAGCTCGGGGCGGTGGACGTGATCCCCAAACCCTTCGATCCCATCGCTCTCCCCGACCGAGTGCTGGAGATCTGGCGTCAGGCGCGAAAGGTCGCCGTCGCATCATGACCATGCAGGAGCAGCTCAGGGCCCTCGTCGAGCGACACCACGTCAATCTCGTCGAGCAGATCTCCACCGTGCGCCAGCTCCTCACGCCGCCCGATTCGAGCGGAGCGCTTCCCGCAGTGCGGGTTGTCGAGGCGGAAAGCATCATGCATCAGATGAAGGGCACGGCAGGGTCGATGGGTTTCCCCGACATCGGGGCCGCGGCGACCGCACTCGACGAGACCTTGAAGACCCTCAAGAAGCTGCCAGGTCCGATTGCGCCAGCGCAGCTCGAGCTGCCGCTCGACCAACTGGCTACCTTGCAGCGCATCACCGAGAGCACGACGCCGGCGATGTCGAAGCTCTACGACGCCGATCTCTCAAGCCTGGCGCGGCGGGCCTAGCGGGCGACCTCTGCCTCACATGGCCCGCATCGACTGGCAAGGTTGAGGATGATGCCTGAGCCGCAAGCGCGGCCAGCGCCGGCCGTTACTTGCGTCTGGTGCCGGTGGCCGCCACGGGAACCCGCGGAGGGGGAGGCGCCTTGCCCTGATTTGAGCGCGGCGTCGTTTGCACCCAGTCGGAGATCATCCGATCGAACTCGGAGTGCCGGCGCTGCGACTCCTCCGACATCGGCCCCGGAGGCGGGGTGTTGGTCAAATGCTCCTGGAAATCGCGGACGGTCTCGAGCATCTGCGCGCTGAAGGCGCCATGGGTGCCGGACAGAACCCCGTTGAGCTTTACCAGGTACTCGTCGGCCTGGCCTTGCGCGGCGATCAGCTTCTCGGCGGCGATCTCGATGCGGGAGACCACGTCGGACGTGAGCGAGGTATCGCGCGCCTTCTCCGCCGTGGTGCGGATCAGATCGACCATGCCCTGCAACGTCTCGCGCGCGTTCCGGTAGTCGCCAACGACGACGCCGATGTCCTTTGACGACTCGGCGAGCGCGGTGGCGGTCTCGGTCAAATCGCGGTTCAGCGCCACGGACTTCTCGAAGATGTCGGCGAAGCCCTGGCCCGAGCGCATGATCTCCTGCGCGGCGCCCGATATGAGCCCCGTCATGCCCTCGATGATGCGGTCGACGGCGTTGGCGACGTCGGAGCCGGTGGTCCGCATGCTCTGGGACGCCGTTTCGATCGCCTTCGTTTGCGTGCGAACCTCGTTCGACAGCGTCTCGATGGCCTTCTGCGCCTGCTCGGTGATCTTCTTTTGCTGCTCGAGCGCGGTCTTGGTCGTCTGGGTCGACTGCTCCTCGAGCGCCGCGACCGCGCTCGTCACCTGGCCGCTGAGCTTGCCGAGAAGCTCGGACAGATTGGCGTTGGTCTCGACCTGAGTTCTGCTCATGCCCGCGCGCAACTCTTTGACCATCGACACGGTCGCGCCCTCGGCGGTCTTGGCCATGGTCCTGGCCATGTCCTGGAAGGCGGCGATGGTCGTCTCCAGCGACTTGAGCGTCTGCGTTTGCAGCTCCTTGGCCTGGGACACCTGGCCGCCCAGCATCTCGTCGAGCCGGCCGGCAAACGCCGTCATCTGATCCTGCAGACCCTGCGCGACGGCGGCGTTCTGATCCTTGCCGTAGTCCTGCAGGCTCTTGACGATTTTTTCCAGCGGCTCGCGCAACGAGCCCGAGAGGTGCTCGCCCAGCTGCGCCTGATGCTGTTTCGACGCCTCGATCTGCTTCTCGGCGAGACGTTCGAATGTTTCGTGCAGGTCCGCTCGCATTGCGTTGACGGCGCCCTTCACGCCGCGCACGCGCGCGGCAATGAGGAGCGCTGGAACGAGGCCGAACAGGAACAGGCCGACACACAGCGCTCCGAGGGCCAAGGCAATCACCCACTGCGAAAGGATGATCTCAGTCATCTGGCTCATCTGGTCATGCGGTTTAAGGGCGTGCCCACGATTTGTCTGGAAGCGACGAGCACCGGGATGGTGGCAAGTCGCGAGCGGAATGGATACGCATCGAAGCTGAGGTACGGACGAATCACCCACGCACTGGCGAAACTGAACAGCAAACCAGGGTAGCGGGGCAAGCGCATAGTCCACAAATGAATGGCCATCGCCACGCCGTTTGCGACTTTTCTCGGGCGCGTGTTCGAAGGACCACGGTTGGTGGACATCCGGCGCCGCGTCAGGCGTGTCGAGTTGCGATGCCAACACTCGAGGCTGCGCCGCGCCGCTCAGAAGCGCCTCCGGGGAGTTCGGCTGAGCTCAGTGCGCGCCGGCCAACCACCGGGTTGCACAGCCCCGGTCAATTGTGCGCGAGGACCTCACCGTCCTCGCGGACGATCCGCCCCGTGTTGCCGCGCAAGTCCAGCGTCAAGTGGGCGCGGCCGCGCCCGCTGCTCGTCTTCTTCTTCGGCGCCGAAACCTTGAAGTCATAGGTGAACGAAATATCGGCAATCTCGGGGGTCCTCCACTTGATGGCGATCGAGCCGGGAACGAGCGCGTAATGTCTCGTTGGCCAGTGGCGGTAATAGTCGGCCTTTTCGCGCGCCACCTTCTCCAGGCTCGTTTTGCTCTCGCCGAAATAGTCGACATAATCGGAATAGATCGTGCGGATCGCCGATTCATCGAGCGTGGTATCCGACAAATAGAAGTCCTTGATGAAGACCCTGATCCAATCGGAGGATCGGGTCGGCGTTTGCAGATATTCCACCACGTTGGTCGGCGCGCGCGCGGCTTGCGGGGCAGGTGCTTCCAGGGGCTCCGCCCGCGCCTCCTGCACCGGCGTCTTGGCCGGCGCTCCTACGGGCTCCACCCACACCTCCTTCACCGGCGCCTTGGTCGTAGGCTTCGGCTTGGGCAGGTCGACGCGCTTCACCGGCTGACCGACATACGACTCGATGAACGCTTGAGCCGAGCCGCCGACGATCGGCGCATTGATCGACGTGCCCTGAGTGCCGGGGATGTCCTCGGTTCCCAGCGCGAACGCCAGGCGGACCGTCGAGTCGGGCGGCGGCTGCTCGGTCGGGCGCGTGGCGGTTCCCTCCAAAGCCACCACCGGACTGGCAGATTGGCCAACGGGTAGGCCCTCGACCACCCCGGCGGGGAGCGCGGGCGGCGCCTCCGTGGCCGTGGCAACGGGCGACATTTGCAATCCGACCGGGACATCGTGAACGGCCAGCTGCTGCGGCGCAGCCTGCTTGGTCGCATGCGACTCCGCAACGACGGCAGGTGCACGTTGACCGAACATCTCGGCATCAATGACGCCCGTCGAGATGAGGTGAGCAACCCCGAAAAGGAGGGCGAGCCCGGCGAGGCCGGCGAGAGCGGTGGCGAGGACCATCTTGGGCGTTGGCATGGGCAGCCTTTGCAGAACCGCACCGGCAGCGTCGACGGCGCGTCTGGGGTCGGGCAGGCGACTGCGAATGGCCGCGCCGGCGGATTCGACGGAACGCCTGGGGTTGGGCAACCTGCTGACGATAGCGGCGCCGACGGATTTGACGGCACGCTTGGGATCGGGCAACCGGCTGCGGATGGCGGCGCCGGCAGATTCCACGGCGCGCCTGGGGTCGGGCAGCCGGCTGCGAATGGCAGCACCGGCGGCGTCGACGGCACGCCTGGGCTCCGGCAATCTCTCAAGAGCACGCTTGGCGAGATCGACGGCAACCTGCGGCTGCGGCAACCTGAAGGAACGCGCAGCGGCAGGCGCATACGCCGCAGCCGTGTCCCGCGGCGTCTCGGCCGAGGAGAGCGCGGCAAAGGCGCCGCTGCGCCAAGCCTTGGGCGCCACGAGTTGCGACGGCAGCAGGGTTCTCGCGTCGCCCTCGGCCAATTCGATCTGGCTCGAGCTGAGATTGCGTGCGCCGCTCAGATCCGCGCCCCTCAGGTCGGCGCCTTCGAGGAGAGCGCAGCCCATGTCGGCATCGTCGAAACGGGCGAGCGACAGGTTTGTGTTGCGCAGGTTCGCATTCTGAAGGCGCGCGCCCGACAGATTGGCGCCGGCCAACGTAGCGCCCGAGAGGTTGGCACGGATGAGGGTCGCATGCCGCAAGTCGGCGTCACGCAGCACACAGTTGGTAAAGTTGATCGGTCCGCCGCTCGTCTCGCCCCACTGTTTTTGCGCCAGCGTGAGCGACAGGCCCTGGAGATCCGGGCGGATCAATGGCTCCTGGCGGCGCCATTGGTTCCACGCCGAAGCGCCGTCTTTCAGCGTTGCGAGCTGCTTGTCGCTGGCCATCAATAGCTCCTAGATGCGACAATCAATATCGCCTCGTAACTGGGGCATATCGATGTCGCGACTTTGAGCCCTCAAGGGCTGGTAGGCCCATCGCTGCCGCCGGCCAGAATCGCCGCGAGTGCCCCGGCGCCCACCACCACGCCGCCAACGATTAGAAGACTGTGATCCCAATGGGAGGGCTCCTGAGCAACGACGGGTTCCGGCCTCGTGGGGCCGCTGCTCTGGCTGCTCCCGCTG
Organism: uncultured Hyphomicrobium sp.; assembly: GCA_964443205.1. Lineage (GTDB taxonomy): Bacteria > Pseudomonadota > Alphaproteobacteria > Rhizobiales > Hyphomicrobiaceae > Hyphomicrobium_A. Next base: position 14,600 of record CAYUBZ010000021.1, read on the forward strand.
CTGCTGCTTTCGCCGCTGCTGGTAGCCTCGGGTTCGGGCTCGGGCTCGGGCTCGTCCACCTTCGGCGTAAACCCGAATGCACCGCGTTCAATGTTGCCAAGGCCCTCTTGATTGCTTTGCGCAAATCCAAAATACGCTGGCGCGGGGAAGCCGGCGCAAGGTGGCTGCTTTTCGATGACTGTGATGGCTGCTGGATAGGCGGACACAACGCAGTTGCCCGCATAGGCGATGGACGCCAACCCGCCGGGGCTGACCATGACCTGCGCACCTGCAGCGACTTCGGTTGGCGCGTCAATCTTTTGGAATCCATGACCGCTACCAACTCTCACCTCGCCGGCCATCGGCGAGACAGTCGCCGCGGCTACGCTTGCCGGAAATGCGGCAATGGACGCCAACATCAAAACCAGAACGCGAAACACCACCGCTTGCACTCCGAATGTTACGCTCGACGCAACGACGACAAACAAGCAGACGACGCGAATTGACCGCTGTGCACAGCGGGCGCCTCTCGCGAGGTCGGCTTTGAGTATTACACTTCATAAGCATAGCTCGGAGCCCTTGCTATGGTAAAGAACCCGCAAATTATGAGGTGTGACTAAGTTGCTACAACTAGGGCGCGCAAGGGGCCATATCCGGGCAGGGACCGCCGCCGGTGCCTACGAAGCGGGCAACCCGGCTCCGGGTCATAGTTGTCACAGTTCCCCCATACGCCGAGGCGGAAACGGCGTTGGTGCGGGCGGGGGGACTTGAACCCCCACAGGCCTCGCGGCCCTACGGATTTTCTTACCAGCTACGGCTTTCGCCGCCCCTGCCGCAGCGCCGGGGCGCATGGGCTGAGTTTGTGGTCTGGACTATCCCTTCACCGTGCGCCGGCTGGCGGCGTTTAGGTGCTGCCCGTCTAGTCTCTACACCTTCCCTCAGACGAGGGCTTGGCTCGGGATTGCCACTTTCAGAGGTTTCCCCGAGTTTGGGCAGTTCTGCACCGCGGGTTTCCCCGCGGGCACTCAAGACCGGCTCAAGTCCGTTGCGTCTACCGGTTCCGCCACGCCCGCGTGACCCGGCCGGTATAGCGAAGAAGCCCGCAAGAACCAACTAGCGGCGGCTGCCGGAGCGCAGCGCCCCCAACAAGAGCAAGTAGAGCGTCGTCGCGTTGAGGATGTGCCAGAGGAAGTGGGTGCCGAGCGCGCGCCCGCCGAGCCGGGTGAGCGCGCAGGCCTCCAGGTCGATCGAGCGGAACGTCATCGAGAAGAGGAACACGACGCCGGCCCCCAGGACGTAGCCCCAGGCGGGGTGGCGCATGACCCCCAGGATCGCGCCGATGCCGAGCATGACGAACAGCGCCGGCGCATAGCCGAGCGAGCCGTTGAAGCAGGGGCCGCTGGGCGCGCCCGTCATCGCCAGCGGCGCGGTGCACCGGAGGTCTCCGACGGCCTGCATCACCCACACGAAGAGCCCCACGCAGGCCACCACCACAATCCAATGCAGACCGAGGTATCGGCACAGCGCGTACGCCAGATAGGCCAGCATGAAGACGCCGATGGGGATGACGTCGGCCTGCGCCGCCCATCGGGTTGCATAGGTGTGGAACAGGAAACTGCCCGTCCCGATGACGGCAACGAGCGCAATCAGCGCCGCCTCCATCAGATTGCGCTCGTCGCGGGGCAGACGCACGTAGGTGTAGGCGGCTGCAATGGCGGCGATGATGAACGCCGCGTTGGAGACGGCATTCAGCGGCTCGGCCCAGAAGCTGGGATCGCTCCCGCGCTCGCAATAGCGGAAGATCTTGTCGTCCCAGCTCATATCCGGCTCCGCGGTCGCTCCCTATATATTCAGCATAACGCGCAAACCCGCAGGCGGGATATTCATGAAAGTATTGCGCATTGTTGTCGCCGTGTCGCTCGCACTCTGCGCCGTGCCGATCGTCGTGCTGGTCGTCACCTGGGCGCTCTCGGCGGTGAGCGATTGCCCCCTGCAGTTCAAGGGCCCGCAGGTTTGCTTCCTCGGCCCAATGGACATCGGCTGGCTCCTGGACATTCTGCTGCAAATCGGTGTGCTGGGCGCGCTCACGTTCGGAGTGGGCGCCTACATTTTTGCCGGATGGGTGCTGATCGAGCTGGCCGCGATCGTGCTGAGCACCCTGCGCCGCGGCTAGCGCGCGCCCTGAAGCGCAACCGGCGCCGGGCTTACGCCTTCTTTTCCGGCGGGGCGATGAGGCGGATGTTGAGCTCGCGCAGGTGCTTGGGTTCGGCCTCGGACGGCGCGCCCATGAGCAAATCCTGCGCCTGCTGGTTCATGGGGAACATGATGACGTCGCGCAGGTTGGTGGCGCCGGCCAGCAGCATGACGATGCGGTCGATGCCGGGCGCGATGCCGCCGTGCGGGGGGGCGCCGTACTGCAGCGCCTTCAGCATGCCGCCGAACTTGGCTTCCAGCACGTCGCGCCCGTAGCCCGCGATCCCGAACGCCTTGATCATGACCTCGGGCAAGTGGTTGCGGATGGCGCCGGACGACAATTCCACGCCGTTGCAGACGATGTCGTACTGCCAGGCCTTGAGCGC